>DATHMO010000157.1:0-5144 GCA_035486995.1 Bryobacteraceae bacterium | reverse complement strand
GCCACCGGTGCTACGAAGCACAGCGGGTGCTAGGCGAGCACGTGGAGGTAGCAGAGTGAACCCCGAACGCGCTCTGGCAACGGTTGAAGGCTTGATGTGTCGCCGGCGGACTCGAGAGGAAGATGCTCTGCTTGACGTTCTCACGAATCTGATTGAGAACTTCGAGAGCAAAGCCTATGCTGGGTCGCACCACGACCCGCGGCCGCACGAAGTGATTAGCTTCTTAATGGAACAAAACGGGCTGTCGCAGAAAGATCTGTGGGCGTTTCTGGGCGGGAAAAGTCACACCTCGGAAATACTGAATGGCAAACGGAAGGTCAGCAATCGGCAAGCCAGCCTGTTCGGAAAGCGCTTCAACGTGTCGCCCATCACTTTTGTCAGCTTCGCATAGACCGGAGACGGCCCTTTACGGTTCCGAGGCCGATCAGTGGACTTCTAGACCTGCGTTTTCTGAGTCTGGAAACAATCGTTTCAGAACCGCGTCGACCTCGGGGTCCAAAGTTTCGACACGTATGATCTTGCCCTTTGCAACCGTCACTGGGTCCCAAGTGTCGCTGCCGACGCGAGCTAGCCTCGCATACTCCTTCGATGGTGCGCAGTAAAACGTTCCGCAGCCCGGCCGCTGGCACGGACATCGTCCGTAGATTCGCAGGTCAGGCACTTGTGCGGCGAGGTCGGCGCGTCCTCTCATGCTCAAGTCCGACTGAAGCGACTTCGCGAGCTGGGGAAGAACCTCGCGGACGAACAGGAACGTCGGGGGCGGCGTTGGCCTCCTCGATTTTCGCATCTATCATGGATATCACACTGGGCGAGCCCTGCCATCGCGACGCCTGATTTGCATTGCATGCAGCGCACCATTACAATGGTGGACTAGAACCAAAAGTACGAAGGGGCATCAAAGATGGGCCTCCGGTTCATTGACCGGAATGCTTCAAAGGCGATAGACTTCCTCTTGGTTCTTGGTCGGAAAATCTCGACCTTCCAATTTATTAGAAGACCTGAGGAGGCTTAATCGGTGTCAGAGAAATTGCGGCATATTTTTACGTCGGAATCCGTCAGTGAAGGACATCCCGACAAGATGGCGGATCAGGTGTCCGATGCAGTACTGGACGCTTGTTTGGCAGTGGATCCCATGAGCCGGGTGGCTTGCGAGACGCTGGTCACGACCGGCATTTGCGTGGTGGCGGGCGAAATCACGACCAAGGCCATTCTGGACATTCCGAAGCTGGCTCGCGAAGTGATCGCGGACATCGGCTTTACGGACGCCAAGATGGGATTCGACTCCAAGACCTGCGGCATCCTAAATGTCGTCCAGACGCAATCGCCCGACATTGCGATGGGCGTGGACACCGGTGGCGCCGGCGACCAGGGCTTGATGTTCGGTTATGCGACCGACGAAACGCCCGAGCTGATGCCGCTCCCGATCATGCTCGCGCACAAGCTGGTTCGCCAGCAGAGCGAGATTCGCCGGACGGGCAAGCTCACCTATCTGCGTCCCGACGCCAAGAGCCAGGTTTCGGTGGAATACGTCGGCAACAAACCGGTCCGCATCGACGCCGTGGTTCTCTCCACGCAGCATGACGACGATGTCACCACCGAGCAGCTCCGCGCCGATGTGAAGAAGTTCATCATCGATCCCGTGGTGGGCGGAAATCTGGTGGATTCGTCCACCAAGTATCACGTGAACCCGACTGGCCGTTTTGTCATCGGTGGACCGCACGGCGACACCGGTTTGACGGGCCGCAAGATCATCGTCGACACCTACGGCGGCATGGGCCGTCACGGCGGCGGCGCATTCTCGGGCAAGGATCCGACGAAGGTGGATCGCTCGGCCTGCTACATGGCGCGCTACGTTGCGAAGAACATCGTCGCGTCCGGCCTGGCCTCGCGCTGCGAAGTGCAGTTGGCATATGCCATCGGCGTCGCCGAACCGGTTTCCATCATGGTGGACACGTTCGGAACCGGCAAGGTGGATCAACAGCACCTGGTGGAATTGGTTCGGCAGAACTTCAAGCTCACGCCGAAGGGGATGATCGAAACCCTGAAGCTGCGCCGGCCCGTGTACCGCAAGACGTCGTACTATGGCCACTTTGGCCGCACCGAAGAATCCTTCACTTGGGAAGCCACCGATAAGGCGGAAGCTCTCAAGGAAGGCGCCAAGCTCACCGCAGCCGCGAAGTAATAATTGCCTCAAATGGGGGCTCGATGCTTCAATAGAAGTACGGGCCCTCAAACGTCCCGCCTTTTCACTCCGAATGCTAGTTGAAGGTTGTAAGCACGAAATCGAAATTACTGTCCCGCTGGACGAGATTGCCCGCGAGACCGATCGCGTTGTCGCGGATATCCAACAGAAGGCCAGGCTCCCTGGCTTTCGTCCTGGGAAAGCCCCGGCGAGCCTGATTCGCAGCAAGTTCTCAAAGCAAGTCCGCGACGATGTTCTAGAAAACCTGCTGCCGAAGTTTTTCAGACAGAAGGTGGAAGAAGAGCATCTCGAAGTGGTGGGCCGTCCGAATGTGAAGGACGTGCATTTCCACGATGGCGAGCCGCTGCGCTTCAAAGCCGAGTTCGAAGTGGCGCCCGAAATCGAGCTGAAGGATTATCGCGGCGTCACTATCCATTACAGCGAGCCGCAGGTCAGCGACGAAGATATCGCCAAGCGGCTGGAAGAGATTCGCGAGCAGAAATCGCAGTTCGTCAATGTTGAGCCGCGCGCGATTGCCGACGGCGACTACGCGGTTGTCACGCTGGATAGCCTGTCGGGCGTCGATCAGGCGATTCATCAGGACGAAGTGGTGTTGCACGTGGGCGATCCCGACACCATGGCGGGTTTCTCCGAAGCGCTGCTCGGCATGTCGCCCGAGGAAGAGAAAGAGTTCGACGTTACCTATCCGGAAGATTTCGGGCAAGAGCGATTGGCCGGCAAGACAGTGCGCTTTCGCGCGAAGCTGACCACCATCCGCAAAAAAGAATTGCCGGAGTTGAACGATGACTTCGCGCAGGATCTAGGCGATTATCAGACCCTGGACGATCTGCGCGAGGCCGTGCGCAAAGCCATCTTTCAAGAGCGCGAATACGGCGCGCAACAGAAAGCGAAAGATGAGCTGATCAATAAGCTGATTGAATCGCACGAGTTTCCGGTGCCGGAAGCGTATATCGAGCGGCAGATCGAATCGCAGCTTGAGAATCAGTTTCGGGAATTAGCCGAGCGCGGCATCGATCCGACGAAGCTCAAAATCGATTGGTCAAAGCTCAAGGACGCGCAGCGTCCCAAGGCCCTGCACGATGTGAAAGCGTCGCTATTGATCGATAAAATCGCCGAACGCGAGGCCATCGCGCCCACCAACGACGAAGTGGACGCCGAGGTCCAGCGCATTGCCAAGCAGCAGCGCGAGCCGGTAGCCGCGGTTCGCAAAAAGCTGCAAAAAGACGGCATGTTGAGTAGGATCGCCTATTCGATCCGCAGCAACAAGACGTTGAACTTCTTGTTCGAGCACGCGCGCAAAGAAGCAGGCGAGCCCGAGCCGCCCGAAGAAACAGCAGCCGAATAGACTCGCCGATCATCTACTGTAACGAGTGCGCGATTCCAGCGAAAACGTCCCAGTGTATCTGATGGCCGCAAGTGTCGGCGTCATTGTTGCGAACATTTACTACGTACAACCGCTGCTGGCGGCGATGGCACAGACGTTTTCGGTCAGCGTCAGCATGATCGGATTGGTGGCGATGCTGACCCAAGTGGGCACGGCGATCGGCATGCTGATCTTCGTTCCGCTGGGCGATAGTCATGACCGCCGATTGCTGCTCACCCTGCTGCTTTCTGCGGCTTGCGTCGCGCTATGCGGCGTGGCAACGGCTCGGAATCTCCTTTGGATCTCGATCGCCAGTTTCGCCGTGGGCTTGTGCGGCGCCGCGGTACATATCATCGTGCCTTTCGCCGCGCAGTTAGCTCCGGAAAACCGCCGGGGGCACGTGCTTGGAACGGTGTTCAGTGGACTGCTGATCGGAATACTGCTGGCCCGCACGTTCAGCGGCATGGTTGCCTCGTTCTTCGGATGGCGCGCGGTGTATTGGATCGCAGCGCTCGGCATGTTGTGTTTGATGGCGTTGCTGCGTGCACGATTGCCCAAGGTTCCGCCGCAGAGCAAACTTCCGTGGCCGGCTCTCATGCGATCGCTGGTCGACTTGGTGCGCGATCATCCCGCTCTGCGTGAATCGGCGTTCCTGGGCGCGGCGCTGCTGTGCGTGTTCAGCGCGTTCTGGACGACGCTGGTGTTTCTGCTCCAGACGCCGCCGTATCATTACGGATCGTCGGTCGCGGGACTCTTTGGCTTGGTGGGCGCGGCGGGCGCTTTGTGCGCTCCTATTGTTGGGCGATTCGCCGACCGGCGCGGACCGCGCTTCACCATTCTCCTCGCGCTGCTGACGACACTCGCGTCTTTCTTGCTGCTCGGTGTTCTCGGGAAGATGATGGCCGGACTGATCGTGGGCGTGATTCTGCTGGATGTCGGCGTTCAATCGGGCCACGTCGCCAACCAGACACGGATTTATGGACTGGATCCAGGCGCGCGCAGCCGGCTGAATACGGTGTACATGTTTTGCTACTTCAGTGGTGGCTCGATCGGTTCGTGGCTCGGGGCGATTTGCTGGCAGCGTGAAGGCTGGACGGCCGTTTGCGCATTCGGCATCGCAGTAATGGCGATGGCTTTGCTAATGTTCGCGCGCAGCTACAAAACCCGGGGCACGCTACTTGTCGCCAACAGCCAGTAACGTCTCGAAGTGCGGGGCCGCTTCTTCGCTATGGACAATCGAAGTTTCGATGGTCTTGAATCCGGCCTGGCGCAGATACCGCGTGACCTCCACTTCGGTGAAGCCCAACCACAAGTCGGCATAAAGTTCGCGCGCTTCTTCGTAGCTGTGCCGCAGCAGATCCAGCACGACGATCCGGCCGCTGGGCTTCAAGATGCGATAGGCCTCGGCCACCGCGCGCTCAGGATGTTGGGCGTGATGCAGCGCCTGGCTGAAAAACGCGAGATCAACGGTGGCATCGCGGATCGGCACTTCTTCCAAATCGCCCTTGCGGTATTCGAGATTCTTGACGCCGCGTTTGCGCGCCAACTCGCGGCCGTACTCCACCATCTTCTCCGAAT
>DATHMO010000156.1:0-5161 GCA_035486995.1 Bryobacteraceae bacterium | reverse complement strand
CTCGGGAACACGGTCGACTAAATCCTGAATGCTCCCAAAGGGTGCTTTCGCGCGAGCGCTGAGGATCGCTTGGGCCGCTTGCGCTCGCAGTCCCTTGACGTAATTCAAACCAAGTCGAACGCGCCGCTCTCCATTTTCTTCTTCGATGGTGCACAGCCAATCCGAGCGCGTGACATCGATCGGATTAAAGTGCAGGCCGTGGCGCTGGGCATCCTTCACCAATGTTGCGGGAGCGTAGAAGCCCATCGGCTGATTGTTCAAGATGGCGGCAGTGAAGGCAGCCAGGTAGCGGCATTTCAGATATGCGCTGGCATAGGCGATCAGGGCGAAGCTTGCCGCGTGCGATTCCGGAAATCCGTACAACGCGAACGCTGTGATGGATTGCACGATTGCATCCTGCTGTTTGCCAATGATGCCGTTGCGCGTCATGCCATCGCGCAGGCGGGTTTCGATGTCGCGCATGCGAGCTTCGGAGCGCTTGAATCCCATGGCGCGGCGCAGCTCTTCGGCTTCGCCTCCCGAGAATCCTGCGACGATCATCGCCATGCGGAGCAATTGCTCTTGAAACAAAGGAACGCCTAATGTTCTGCGCAGCACGGGCTCGAGCGAAGGATGCAGGCACTCGGCCTTCTCACGGCCTTGACGGCGGCGTAGAAACGGATTCAGCATTTGGCCAACAATCGGACCGGGCCGGATGATGGCCACCTGTACAACAATGTCGTAGAAAACCTTTGGCCTGAGGCGCGGCAGGCAGGACATCTGCGCGCGGCTTTCCACCTGAAACAATCCAATGGTGTCGGCGTTGCACAGCGCTTCATAAACCAGCTTGTCGTCTTGCGGCAAATGCGCGAGGTCCACTTCTTCGCGATAGGCGGTGCGGATGAGCTGGATGGAATCTTCGAGCACGGCCATCATGCCGAGTCCAAGCAGGTCGACTTTGACGATTCCCATGTCGGCGCAATCTTCTTTGTCCCACTGGATGACGACGCGTCCGGGCATGGTGGCGGGTTCCAATGGAACGACCGAATCGAGCTGGCCCTGGCAAATCACCATGCCGCCGGAGTGTTGGCCAAGATGGCGCGGCAGATCCTGGATGGTCATGTAGAGATCCAGGAATTTTCCAATCAGCGGGTGCTTTTGCGGCGAGAAGCCGGCTTCGGTGAACTGGCGCTCAGCTGTTTCTTTTGGATCGGTCCAGCCCCAAGAGGGAACCAATGCTGAGAGGCGCGCGAGGTCGGTCTCAGGGAAGCCGAGCACCTTTCCGATGTCGCGCACCGCCGAGCGTCCGCGATAGGTGATGATGTTGGCGGTCATGGCGGCGCCGAGTTTGCCGTAGCGCTCGTAGACGTATTGAATGGCGCGCTCGCGCTGATCGCCGCTCGGGAGATCGAGATCGATGTCGGGCCACTCGCCGCGCTCCTCAGAAAGAAAGCGCTCGAATAGCAGTTCCATTTCGACTGGATCGATGGCTGTGATGCCGAGCGCATAGCAGACCGCGCTGTTGGCAGCCGATCCACGGCCTTGCACCAAAATGTTTTGGCGGCGGCAGAAGTCGACGATGTCCCAAACAATCAGGAAATATCCAGGCAGGTCGAGCTTTTCGATGAGGGCGAGTTCGCGATCGATTTGGCGGCGTGCGCGGCGGCGCAGATCGGCGGACTTCGAGTGATAGCGATTCATCGCGCCTTCTTCGACGCGCTTGCGCAGGAACGAATTCATGCATTCGCCGGGCGGCGTGGGGTAGCGAGGGAATTGATAGCCGAGATCTGCGAGCGTGAATTGCAGGCGATCGGAAAGGGCGCGGGTGTTAGCGATGGCTTCGGGCAGGTCGGAGAAAAGCCGCGACATTTCTTGCGCGCTTTTCAGATGCCGCTCGGAGTTGATCGAGAGCAGGCGGCCGGCTTCATGAATGGTGGTCTTGTGATGGACGCAGGTGAGGACATCGAGCGCTTCGCGAGATTCGGGCGTAGCATGGCTGACACCGTTGGTGGCGAGGAGCGGAAGCCGGTGTGTGCGCGCGAAATCGATGAGGGCTTGGTTGAGCGCTTCTTCGGCGCGGTTGTAGTGGCGCTGGAGTTCGACGAAGATGTTTTTTGCGCCGAATAGATCAAGGAAATGAGCGTCGGGTCGCGAGGCGAGGCAGACCAGGCCGGGGGAGAACTCGGCAAATTCTTCGGGGGCTGCAGCGCCTTCGCCCTTTTTGGCGCGCATCTTCATGCGGGTGATCAGGCGGCACAGGTTTTGATAGCCGGTTCGATTTTCGGCCAGCAGAGGATAACGATGACCGTCGGTGCAAGTGATTTCGGCGCCGATATGGGCGCGGATGCCGGCTTTTGTCGCGGCCATGTGGAAGCGGGCGGCGCCGGATATGTTGTCGCGGTCGAGGATGGCGAGGGCAGGGAAGTCGAGCGCGGCGGCGCGGGCGATTAGCTCTTCGGGAACCGACGACCCTTCGAGAAAGCTGAAGGCGGAGCGGGCGTGGAGTTCGATGTACGAGCTAGTCATAGGACCCTTCGATGAACCAGTGGGGATTGGAGTAGATGCGGTAGAAAGAACCATTCGAGAGCGCGATGTCCCATTCGTCGCGGCTCCAGACCGTGGATGTCCACCAATCGCCCGAGGTTCGCCAAGGGCCGGCGGCGTTGAGGACTTTTCCGTGTATGCCGGATGCCGTGATGCGGATCGGACGATTGCGGTCGAGTGCAACGGTGGCGGGAAGGGGCGGGCGGAAGAAACGGAAGGCGTGGTGGCTGGTGATTGGTGGCTGGTGGCTGGCAATTTGCGGTTGTGCGTTTGCGAGGCGGTAAGGGTGAGGATGGTGGGTGTTGAGAAGTTCGGGGATGCCCACATTATGTTCTCCGACGATGCCGCGAATACGGGCGAGAGTGAGTTCCAGTTTGTCGGGTGCGGGGGTGACGGGGAGAAAGATTCCGGTTTGCACCGTGCGCGGGTGGACTGGTTTGAGCGCGAGTGAAAGCGCGACGGTGGGCGCTTGCGGCGGATGTGCTTCGAGATCCATTTGCAGAAGCTTCAGCAGCGATTTGCTTTCGCGCATGGGGACCGGGAGGTGGAGCGTGCGGGTGTGTGCGGGATGGGTTTCGAGTTCGAGGTGGATCGTCACTTCGTTGGCGGCCATGGCGTTGGAAAGCAGGCGGGCGCATTGATCGTTGAGCAGGCGGGCGATCAGGAACAGCAGCGGCTCGAGCAGGCTGACGGGATGATCCAACTCGATGCGGTCTTCATAGGTTGAGTCGGGCTGGAAGATTTTGAGCGGGCGATGGATAGCGCCGCGAGCGAGTTGCTGGAGGTAGACGCCGGGCGGTCCGAAGCGTTCGGCGAGGCCGTTTTCGGGAAGTTGGGCGAGTTGATCGAGCGTGTAGATGCCCCAGCTTTCGAATACCTGAGCCATTTCTTCGGTGAGCGGAAGCGTGGAGATGTCGAGATCGTTCAGATTGGGCGCGACGCTGATGCCAGGGAAATTGCGCGCGGCAATGATAGCGGCGTCGGCGGTTGTGGCGATGGCGATGTTGATGTTTTCACCGGCGCGGTGTGCGATGGCGTCTGCGATTTGGTGCGGCGAGCCGTGGAGGCGCTGGAGGCCATCGATACGGAAGAGAACGGTATCGGGCGCGGTCTGTTCGAAGGATGGTGAGAAGGCGGCGGCGATCGCGGGCAAATCGCCAGGGCCGTGGATGCAGGCGAAGATCATATTGCTTTGGCGCTGAATTGAGCGGCTTGCGGGCGTACGGGTTTGCGCGAGGTAACTTCGAGTTCTACTTCACGCAGGAGAGAGAAGCCTGGAGCGCCGGTCCAGATGGTTTTCTTGCGATCGAGTTCGAGCATCAGCGAAGTGCAGGAGGCGGCCATGGGCTCGCGTTGGAGGAGCGCGAGCATGGTCGGGGTGTTTTCGATGGCGCGGCGGAATCGGTACCAATAGGAGATGGGGATGCGGTTCGCGATGCGCGCGGGGACCTGGCAGAGGTCGAGGACGATAGCGCCGAATCCGCCGGCGTGGAGCAGGTAATCGGCGGCTTTGAGCGCGTGGCCGGCGTTGTGGCCGCAGCGGATCCAGACGAGCTGCGAGAGAGCGACGCCGGATGCGGCGGCCGATACGGGGTCGAAGGAATCGTCGGTGTCGACGTAGGCGCAGATTTCAAGCTGGGCGGTGGAGGCGGCCAGCAGCGAATGGACGAGCGTGGTGCGGCCGGAGCTTTCCGGGCCGAGGATGGCCGAGATGGCGCCGCGCGGGAGGCCTCCTGTGAGGGCATCGAGCGGGTCGAGGCCGGTGGGGAGGCAGTCGCGTGGCGGTGCGGCATTCCATGCGTTTGGGCGCAGTGCGAGCGTGGTGATGCGAGCGGCGTTTGGGTTCATGCAATTTCGCCCTTTCTTCGCCTTTCATATTGTGGTCAGACAAGGAGAGATTGTCAAGAGTACGGGGCGCGTTGGGTTCGTTTGGTAATTTGCGCTAGCCGCGACGCTAGCCGCGCAGCGACTGCCTCCGGCGGCAAGAACTTCAGCTTGAACGACACCTTGAACAACCAGGGATTATAACGTTGGAAACATTTGGCTAAGCTTTGCTCTGGCGGAGGGGGTTGAAAGCATAGGAGATTTGGGATGGATTGAACGTGACTCGGGTTTAAGGCTCGGTCAGCCCGGGCCATACACTATCAATCACGGATCGCACACACATGCCGAGTAGCAACGAAAAGACTCCGCTGACCACACCAACGATGAGTAGAACTGGGCCCTCGTTGTCTTTCAGTGACCACCATGGAACACCGCCAAGATGTTGTGTCGCAATGTCAGCAATAGTAATACCGACTGGCACAATCCAGCTTCTTTTCCAGCGCAGTAGCCCCGCCATGCACGATGCGCCCAAAAACCACACCATGAACACTACTGAATCGTGGCCGACGATTGCATCATTGTGGCCCCATGCATTCGGAAATTCGCAATCAACACAGGCAGGGATGGGGTTGAAGATCAAAACGATCAGAGTAAAAACAACGCTCGATACGGCGGCATTGCAAAGTACCCATCGATATAGCGCTCGAACAAGGCCCACGGTTTCATCGTAGCTTACGACTTGCCTTCAAAGGCATCGAGCAGTTTGTTCGGCAACGGCTTGAAGAATGACCTCGTGAGTTTGAGCTTGCTCTTC
>DATHMO010000155.1:0-7632 GCA_035486995.1 Bryobacteraceae bacterium | reverse complement strand
GGAGAGCCGCGGACGAAGGGATCTCGGTCTCAAAGCTGATCGGCCGGTTACTCGAAAAAGAAGGGGCTGACGCCTACTGGCGCGCGTACGAAGAATGGAAGCGCTTACCCAGCGACCTCGGAGCGCCCGAGCCCATCGATGCCTCTAAGAGTATGACGCGCGACGAAGTTCATGAACGGGGTTGACTTCGACGTCATCATCGCCGGCGGCGGCGTCATAGGCGCTTCCATCGCCTGGCGGCTCGCCCGCAATAACCTCCGCGTCCTGCTCTGCGATTCCCGCACCATCGGTTCCGAAGCCAGTTCCGCCGCAGCCGGCATGCTCGCTCCTGGCGCGGAATTCAGCGAGCCGTCCATGCTCGATCTCGCGACCCGCAGCCTCGCCGCATACCCTGATTTCATTAGTTCAATAGAAGCCGACAGCGGCTTACCCATCGAGTTCCGGCAAACAAGTGCCCTGGAAATTGTTCTCACCGGGGCCGCTCCTTTCTCGCCGGGCCAGCTCTACGCGCTCGCGCCCCTCGTTCGACGCGATGCTACCGGAGCGATCCACTATCCAAACGAAGCCATCATCGATCCCGCCGGCCTTATGATCGCCCTCCGAGCAGCCTGCCTCGCTCGCGGCGTATGCGTTCAAGAACATTCGCCAGTCACGTCCATCGCGGTCACTGCGAGCGATGTCCAGGTATCGCAGCACACCGCCCGTTTCGCCGTCCTCGCCGCTGGCGCCTGGTCCAGCAGCGTCGCGATCACGATCGACGGCGAGCCTTACTCGCTCCCGCGCACATTCCCAATCAAAGGCCACCTGCTCGGTTACCGTCTCCCCGCAGGATCCCTCGCCACCACCATTCGTCACGATCACACCTACATCCTCCAGCGTGCCGACGGATTCACCATCGCCGGCTCCTCCACCGAAGACGCGGGCTTCGATCGTACAATCGACCCCACAATTGTTTCGGATCTCGCCGCCCGCGCCGGCGCCCTCGTCCCCGCACTTCGCGATCTCAAACCTGAATCGGTATGGATCGGCTTTCGCCCCGGTACCCACGCACCCGCGCCTCACATCGGCCGCGTCAACTCCAGCCGCCTTTGGCTCGCTTACGGCCACTACCGCAATGGCATTCTGCTCGCCCCCGCCACCTGCGATCGGATCTGCCGCGAAATCGGGCTAAAATAGCACTCGAATGCCTCACTTGACCCGGCTTGCACTACGCCTGCTGGTTTCCTTCGCCGGCGTAGTCGTGGTCACGTTCACCGCCTACGCGGTAATTCCGCACAACCCCACCACCGTGGGCTTCGGCTATTTGCTGCTGGTGTTAGTGATCGCGAGCAACTGGGGGCTCCCCGAAGCAACCCTCGCATCCATTGCCGCTACGCTCGCCTTCGACCGCTTTTTTCTGCCTCCCATCGGGACGTTCGACATCGCCGATCCGCAGAATTGGGTCGCGCTCTTCAGCTTTCTCGCCACCGCCCTCATCGCTAGCCGGCTCTCGGCGCGCGCAAACCGCCAGGCTGAGGATGCCGTGGAACGCCAGCGCGACATCGAACGCCTCTACACATTCAGCCGCGCCATTCTGCTGACCGATCCCGGCGAACCCCTCGCCAAACAACTCGCGCGTAAACTGGCGGAGGTCTTTGCCCTGGACGCCGCCGTGCTCTTCGATCGCCGTACCGGCGAGATCCATCGCGCAGGGCCGGCCGATTTCGATGGCATGGAGGACCAGCTTCGCGACGCCGCCTCGCAGGGCACGTCCTACTTCGATCCCGAGCACAAGCGCGTGATCACCGCCGTTCGCCTCGGCTCGGAGCCCATCGCAAGTTTTGCGATCCAAGGCCCGTTCATGCAAGACTCGGTCTTGCAGGGTATCAGCAACCTCATCGCCATCGGATTGGAACGCGCCCGCGCGCAGGACCTCGCGCATCAGGTGGAGGCCGCGCGACGCAGCGAGCAACTACGAACCACGCTCATCGACGCCATGGCCCACGAATTCAAGACGCCGCTCACGTCCATCCGTGCGGCCACAACGTCGCTGCTGTCCTCGCCCGATCAGCCGTCAGCCAGCCGCACCGAACTGCTCGAGGTGGCCGACGAAGAGGCGCGTCACCTGCAGGTGTTGATCGACGACGCAGTCGACATGGCGCGTTTGGAATCGGACCATATCCAGATCCGGCGCGAACCCACCGATCCGAAGGAACTCGTTGATGAGGTGGTTACTTCGTTGCACACCCAGATTGATAACCGGCCGGTGGAGATTCATTCCGACGGATCGCTGCCGCAGCTTTCCCTTGATCGCCGGCTGCTGAAGCTCGCGCTGAAACAAGTGCTCGACAACGCTCTCAAGTATTCCCCGCCCCGCTCGCCCATTACTGTGGGTGTGTCGAACGGAGGCGACGCCGTCAACTTCGACATTACCGATCAAGGTCCCGGAATTCCGGAGAAAGAACAAGACCGGCTGTTCGAGCGTTTTTATCGGAGCCCCTCGGTGAAGAAGCAGGTTCCAGGCTTCGGTCTCGGCCTGGCGATCGCGAACAACATCGTGCAAGCGCACCATGGGACGCTCACCGTGAACAGCCGTCCGGGCGAGACTACGTTTCGAATGAGCTTGCCACTGGACCGTAAAGAAGTCGCCCGCGGAGCCCGGCCATGAGCGCGGGACGCATTCTGGTCGTCGACGACGAACCACAAATCCGGCGCATCATGCGCACCACGCTGACGGGTGCCGGATACGAAGTGGACGACGCCAAGACCGGTGAAGAGGCGCTCGAGAAGCTGCGCGAGTATCATCCCGACCTGGTTCTGCTCGACATAAACATGCCTGGAATGGGCGGCTTGGCGGCCTGTCGCGAGATTCGCGCGGGCACAGGCGTGGGGATCATCATGCTCACGGTGCGCAACACGGAGAAGGACAAAGTGGAAGCGCTCGACGCCGGCGCGGACGACTTCATCAATAAGCCCTTCAGCACGCCCGAGTTGCTGGCCCGCATTCGTGCGGCTCTGCGACGTGTCCCGGTCTCCGCGCAATCCTCCGCCGCCCGCATTCGCCTTGGCGATCTGGTGATCGATTTTGTCGGGCGCACCGCCTTCAATGGCGTACGCACCAGCCATCTCACGCCGAAGGAGCTCGATCTCCTCCGTTATCTCACCAGCCACGCTAACGAAGCCGTCGCCCACCGCGAGCTTTTGCAGGCGGTTTGGGGACCCGACTACGGCGACCAGGTGGACTACCTGCGCGTGTTCATCCGCAACCTCCGCAAGAAAGTGGAGCGCGATCCCGACCGCCCCGAATACATTGCTACCGAGCCCTGGGTGGGCTATCGTTTTAACGGAAAACCCGAGTCCTTTTGAAAGTATTAATAACTTCTTAAGCCCTTTTCTATTACTTCTTCACCCTTCTCCGCGTAACATCGGGATGGGTTTCGATGACGCCGCTCCACGCCGGGGATCAACTCGATGAGTACCAATTAGATAGCCTGGTTGCGTCCGGCGGCATGGCCAGCATCTTCCGCGCCACCGATCTGCGCGACGGGGCCGCCGTTGCCATCAAAGTTCCGCATCCGGAAGCTGAAATGGACCCCATTTTCCATGAACGTTTCCGGCGCGAAATCGAAATCGGGACGGAGCTCCAACATCCGTCGATCCGCAAGATCTTTCCCGATGACGACCAGAGCCGTCTCTACATGGCCATGGAATGGCTCGATGGCGACTTGCTTCGTCAGGTGCTCGCCAAAGAAGGCCGGTTCTCGATCGAACGCGCTATTCACATCACAATGCAGATTCTGGTCGCGCTCGACTACATGCACGGCCAAGGCGTTATCCATCGCGATCTCAAACCCGAAAACATCATGCTTGCCGGGGACGATCGCGTCAAGATCATCGACTTCGGTATTGCCGCCTGCGCGGGTTCGCGCCGCCTCACGTTCGGTAAGCTTTCGCAAGTGATGGGCAGCCCCGATTACATCTCGCCCGAGCAGGTGAAAAACAAACGCGGGGACGCCCGGAGCGATCTGTACGCCGTTGGCGTAATTCTCTACGAAATGCTCACCGGCGAAACGCCGTTCCACGGAGCAAACCCGTTCGCCGTGATGAACGCCCGTCTAGTGGAATCACCAAAGCCGCCCAGCGAAATCAATCCGGATATCTCGCGCGAGTTGGACGCTATTGTGCTCCGCGCACTGGAACGCGATCCAAACCAGCGTTACGCCACTGCCCCAGAGTTCGGTTTCGATCTATCGCATCCCGCCCAAGTGGACCTCTCCGAACGCCGCGCCGTCGTGGATTTGCGGCAACAGGCGCCCGCCCAGCCCCGCTCGCTCGTCTCATACCTGATGTTAGCGCTGATCCCCGCCGTCCTATTCGCGCTGTTGCTGTATGTCGCCCGCGCCGGCTAAGGTTTCGCTACGCCGCTTTTCCCATTTCTTCTAATTTACGGCCGTCGAGTTTGAGCGACCGAGCGGCGAAGTTTTCTTCCAGGTGCGCGACGCTCGAAGTGCCCGGGATGGGAAGCATCACTGGCGACCGCCACAATAGCCACGCCAGCGCAAGCTGCGAAGCCGTGATCTTGAACTCCGCAGCCATCTGGTCCAACACGCCACCCGAAGCCGACAGCTTGCCGGCGCCCAACGGAAACCACGGGATGAATCCAATTCCCGCGCGCTCGCAATAGTCGAGAACCGGCCCAGCTCCCTGCTCCGCGACGCTGTACTTGTTTTGCACCGTTACGATGGGCACGGTCTTGCGCGCATGCTCGATCTGCGCCACGCTTACTTCCGAGAGCCCAATGTGACGGATTTTGCCCGCGGCCTGCAGGTCCTGGAGCGCGCCGAGTTGATCACCCACGGGAACGGCTGAATCGATGCGATGCAGCTGAAACAAGTCGATGCGATCCACACGCAGCCGTCGCAGGCTGCCTTCACACGCTGTACGCAGGTGTTCGGGCCGGCCGTTCGGCCTCCATTGATCCGGTCCAGGACGAACCAGGCCAGCCTTGGTCGCAATTACCAGATCGGCTGGATAAGGGTGGAGGGCTTCGGCGATGAGACGCTCGGCCACTTCGGGGCCGTAGGAATCCGCCGTATCGATGAAGTTGATTCCAAGCTCCATCGCGCGGCGCAACACCCGGATCGCCTCGCCGTGATGTCGCGGCTCACCCCAGATCCCTTTACCGGTAAGTCGCATGCTGCCGAAACCAAGCCGGCGAACAGGGAGGTCGCCTCCAATCGAAAACGTGTCGCTCATCATTAGTTAGCGTACTGCATGGGCGTTAGGATCCCATAGGGCACACGATCCAATCGCTCGGCGGAGCTAACTGGCGGAAGCTAGTGGGAGTCGAAATACCGCAAGCTATTGATAACAAGTAAGTTACTGAATTTAAGAGCCGGTCGATTCGCTGCTTTCGCCGGTTTGGGAAGTCCATCGTACACCTATCGTACACGGAGCATGGCCTTCGACACCATCTGATGGATGAACTTGACATCTGACACAAGCCCGAATCACTAAACCGATCACTCACCATTCTGTTGGCTCAGAAGGTGGGTCGATTCAACGGCTTTTAGCGCAGTCTCACGAATGAGACGCTGAAGTGAGTGGACAACGTCTGCACGGGTCGGGTTGTCCTTGATGTTGAGGTCCACGTGATGCGTACCTGGTTTGTGTTCGCGTATGCACTTCGTGACATAGGCGTCCAGCTTACTCATGAAATCTTCTGCGGCGTCCATATTGCGTTCCTCCATCAACCATTCTAGCCCCGAAACAAAAATGGGGCGAACTGTTTCTAAATCGTGCAAGGTGGAGTCCCTCATTCTCTGGACCCACAACCTCCTTGTCCTTGCAAAGAGGTTCGGCAACCTTCCCAAGCGCTTGTGAAGTGAATGTTCCGACTGGTCTCGCCTTCCAGTGCGGGGGTCATGGCATCACGTTCCTGTACGTCACGCGCTCGCGGCCATTCGGTAGTCTTTCGCGCTTTACGACAACCAAGCCGGTCGCAATCCGGCGGTCGAGGATCGCGTCGAAAGACGGATGGCCACCGATCTCTACGCCAAAATCATTGCTGGGAATAGGGAGAAGCCCTCCCCTCCCCTTCGGTGCCCGATCCGGCGTAGAGACCGACGGCGCCTTATTGGCCGGCTCTATTGACACGCCAGGAATTTCGGCGATAATACCTAAATCCTGCTCTTTTAACGATTTGCGACGCTTCCCCGTTCGTGGTGCGCTTCGTGCGAATGGGAGTCTGTCTTTCACCTTGACTCTCCTTCCGTTCGTACGAGCTCGCCCTGCGAGCACCCGCCGGCTTGCCTTTACAAGCCGGCTTTACTTTATCAGCATCAGCAAAGCCTGGCGGTTTTACGCGGAGCGATCGGGTTCGAACTGCCAGTATTTTATCACTGGTACTTTAGTTTGTCACGTTTCGAGATTTCTAAGGTGTTACACTTAGTTTGTTATAGTCTGTAGTTTACAGAGACGTTGTTTATATTTTTTACGTTTTTCACGAAGGAGGCGGTCCGTGGGATACGGAATAAGAGAAGATATGCTGACGACGCTGCTACTTGAGCGTGGTATTACTCAACAGGAGTTTGCGAAGCAAGCCGGCGTCTCGGGTGGTACGATCACCAATGCCGTGAGGGGTTCCTGTCGCCTCAAAACAATTCAAGGCTTACTACAGCGGGCTAAGGTTCCGAACTGGCCAATGTATCTGCGGACTGAGGATAAGGTGCGCCTCGATGGTCCCAAACTCCCGCGCGGCGCGGGCTTGGTTCCGCTCTGCATGCTTCATCGAACGCGACCAAAACTCCGCGATGAATACTACCGTGCTGCGCTGACCAGCGGCCATCGAGTTCTCTACATTTCCGTCATGTCCCGCCACTCATTCAAGTTGCTAGAAAAATATCTGGCGAATCATACGCAGCTACAAGTACTGACATGGAATCCGGCTTCAATCGAAGAGATCGCTGCATACGCAAAACATCTACAGGAAGAAGACGATAAGATCAAACAGACGCAGGGCGCTCTGGAGAGGTGGGCTGAGCTTGAAAAAGCTAGGCCGAATATCGATGTGCGCACCTATGCTTCGAGTCCTCCCATGTTGCAAGGAGTAATCGTTGAGAATAAGTGGGCGATGCTGGAAGTGATCCCTTACAGTAAAGGCCCTTCCAGACGACCTGCAATTCTTTTACGAAAGGGTGTGCAAGCAGAACGTCCAGGTTTTGAGTTTTTCGCCGAGGTGTTCCAGAAGCTCTTTGACGATTCAAAAGGTCGCAAACCTAACGTTCGCCCAACCTGGTTTCGCAGCGATCCAGTGGCCACAGATTATTTTGAGTAAGCGAACGTAGTAGCAATTCCGTCACTCTGCCCGCCCAGTTCATCTAGTGTGCAAGCTCCTCTTTGCAAGGTCGTGCAACTTCATGGTTGCGCGCTGATATTCCCCAAGCTGTGGAGTCTCCGCAGTCTGAGGGTTGTCCACAGTCTGGACAGTCTCCGTATAGTCGCTATAGTTTATCTATCCCCTCCCCCCATGACCATTACTCTTCTCGCGAAGAAAGGCGGCGTCGGTAAGAGCACTGTGTGCGTGCTTTTGCATGAGGCATTTAAGAAGGCGGGAAAAACGGTCGCCATCCAAGATTGGGATGCGCAGGGAAC
>DATHMO010000154.1:0-13239 GCA_035486995.1 Bryobacteraceae bacterium | reverse complement strand
ATGGCGAGCCGGACTGCGATCTCCCGTTGACGGGCATTTCCACGCGCGAGCAGCAGGTTTGCGACGTTGGCGCAAGTTACGAGAAGCAGCAGTGCGACGATGGCCATAACGATGAGCAGCGGCTTTGAGAATTGCCGGCGTAGTGTCGCGAGCCCTTGTCCGCCGGTATCCAATTGGAGACGCATGGCGAGGAACTCCTGCCGGATGGGTAATGAACCGAACGGAAGGCCGCCTACACTCGCGACAGCCGCACGCATGGATCGCTCGTAAATTGGTTCCAGATATGCCTGGACTTGTGGTTTTGTGACGCCGGGTTTCAGCCGCCCCATCACGTATATCCAATTGCGAAGCCCGGAGGTCATGATTTCGAAGGGCGTGCCGGTGGCCGCAAAGCCTGGGATGAGCTGTGCGATGAGGGGCAGCGGAACCGAGACATCGATTCGCGCGCCCGGATCGACGCCGAAGAACTCGGGCGGAGTGACGCCGATGACCGTGAAGGGCGTGTTGTTGAGGAGGATTTTCATCCCGATGACTTCGGGATCGAGCGCGAAGCGCGTGTGCCAATAGTCGTAGCCGATCACGGCGACCGGGTTGCGGGACTGCTCGTCGTCGAGCGTGATGGTTCGCCCCAGAATCGCTTTGACGCCGAGGACGGAAAAATAGTCGCCGGAGACGACCTGCCCATTCGCGAGCCCGCCGTGGCCGTTTACCTCAAAATCGGTGCTATGCAATCCGCGAAATGCGATCACACCGGAGAGGACCTGAGTTTGATCGCGGAACTGGGTGAAGATTGGATAGCTGAGCACGTCATTCAATCCGATGGCGGGGCTGATGCTTTTGAACTCGACGAGCTGCTCGGGATTCTGTACGGGGAGCATCTTGAGGAGGGCGGCATTGATCAAGGTGAAGATGGCGGTATTGGCTCCGATGCCGAGCGCGAGCGATGCGACGACGACCGTGGTGAAGGCCGGGCTTTTGCGGAGGGCTCGCAAGCTGTATCGAACGTCCTGCCACAGACTTTCGAGGAAAGAGATGCTGTTCATGTGATAGATCTCCTCGCGGATGAGGGTGGAATTTCCGAGTTTGCGGCGGGCGGCGTCGCGGGCCTGCGGGAGCGGCATACCACGGGCGATGTTTTCCTGAGTTTCGATTTCCAGATAGGCGTCAAGCTCGCGGGCGCGTTCCTGGTCCCAGTATTTTCGCCGAAACAGGTCGTTCCAACGCATGCCGTTTCCTAGTATCCCATAGACGGTCGACTGGAGAAAGGGATAGCTAGGATGGCCTAGATTGCTGACTTTTGGCATATTTCCAGGAGAGAAGCTATCTATCGGCATCCATGCGTGCTAACATTCGACACCGGCACTGTTTGTAACATCTGCATGCTAAAATGTTCGTGGTGTTATTGGACTCTGATCGGATGCGCGTGGAGCAGTTCAAGCAAACGACGCGTGAAAAGCTGCGTGGCGTGCGGTGTCCCGAACATCATCAACCGCCGCGTGTGCATTTTCACGGGGACGCGTTGCGCGAGATCACGATCACGTTGAGCGGCTGCTGCGCGCGCCTGATGGAGTTGGCGAATGCGCGGGTTGCGGGCGAGACGGCGGAGTTGCGAAAGCCCGCCTAGGCTCGCGCGAGGATTCGGCGGACGCCTTCCCGAAACACGTCCTCCGGCGTAAGCAGGCTAAGCACCAAGAACGCCTCCCGGTCAAAATCGAAAAAGAAGCCGGGCTGCACCAGCACGCCGTCGTTCGAGAGCAGGCTGAGCACCCACTCTTCCTCGGTCTGGATGCGCGGCGCTTCGAGGATGGCGTACCATCCGCCTTCGGTGGCGAGGAGCCGCCAGGGTGAGGCTGGGCCGATCTGTTCTGCAAGAAATCCCCGGTTGGCTCGGACGCGCGCGAGAATCTGTTGCTGCAACCCGATGCGCAGACCGAGCAGTGCGGGCGCGGCCCATTGCACGGGGGCGCTCACGGATAGATAGGTATCGGCGATCAGCTCCAGGCGCTCGAAGGCCCGCAGTCGCTCTAATATTGGCCCGCTGGTGACGATCCAACCAAGCTTTAGCTGCGGCAAGGCGGCGACTTTCGAGAGACCGCTCAGACAAAATGTCGGGACTTCGTCGATGCCTGTGAGCGATCGCACGAGCTTGGGGTCGGGGTCGAGCGCGTAATCCGAAAAAACTTCGTCCGAGATGATCGCGAGGGAATGATCGTGGCAGAGCGCGATCAACGGGCTGAGTTCGGACTGCTTCAAGAACGAACCCGTGGGATTGTTGGGATTCACAAGCACGATGGCGCGCGTGCGCGGGGTGATGGAGCGGGCGAGCGCGTCGAAATCGATGGCCCACGAGCCGTGATAGACGAGCGGGTATTGAACAACGCGGACGTTGTCGAGCGCGGCGAGGAAATCGAACAACGGGTAGGAGGGGCGGGGGACGAGAACTTCGTCGCCGGGGTCGGCCAGCAATTTGAACACGAACGCGTAGGCTTCGCTGGTGCTGGCGGTGAGCAGAATGCGATCGGGGGTGACGCGGCCGGAATAATATTCGGAGACAGCGGCGCGTGCGGCGGCCATTCCAGCGGCGGCGGGTTGATAGAGGAGGGCGCGCGGGTCGGCAAGAGCGGCGAGAATCTGTTCGGACGGATACGCGAACCCGGCGGCGGTGGGATTCGATTCAGTGAGGTCGAGAATAGCGGCCCCGGCGGATCTTCGTTCGTCCAACAGCCGGGAGAGGCGATTGGGTGCGAGATCCCAGCGGAGCCGCGAAGAGAAGTGAAGCGCGGGCAAGGAGACAAGTTACCACGGCAGCAAGTTGGCTCGCCGGGCGGGCGTGGCGCGTTAGTTGGACGGAATATTGCTGTTCGTTTTCGATCCGGAGTTCTCGCTGTGGTGCGTGCCGGAGCCGGAGCTGCGGTGATGCGAGCCGCTGTGCGAATGATGGCTGCCGGCATGCTTGGCTTTTCGATCGCTAGGTTCGGTTTCGCGAGGACTGCCGAAGGCGAATGAAGCTGCGCCCATGATCAGGGCGCTGGTCAGGATGAAGGAGAGGGAAGCTTTCATGCCATAAAAGTGGGCCGCGACAGGAAAAATCGCAGGCAAGTTCGGAGATTCGCTAGACTCAAACAGGAGGCCCAACTCCCCTATGTCTACCATCACGAATGCCCCTCCGGAAATCGCCGCGGAGCACTTGCCGGCCGTCCCGCTGACGCTCGAAGGCGCGAGCATGCTGCATCAGATGCTGCGCATGCGTTGGACGGCGTGGAAGCAACTGCAGCCCGAGAAGCGCGCCGCCATTGCGCTTGAAGCGTCCCGCGTGTTCGAGGACATGGAACGCGAGGCAAGCGGCCAGAGCGCGATCTTTTCGCTGCTGGGCCACAAAGGCGATTTGATTCTGGTGCATTTCCGGCGCTCGTTCGACGCGCTGAACCACGCCGAGCGGCGGCTGGCTGGGCTCGAGCTGTGGGATTATGTGGAGCCGACCTCGTCGTACCTATCGGTGGTGGAGTTGGGGCTATACGAATCGAGCCTCAAGACTTATGGAGCACTGGCGGAGCGCGGGATTGCGCCGTTTTCGCCGGAGTGGAAGGCCGAGATCGAACAAGTGATGGCGCGCCAGAGAGAAGCCATGGCGCCGCGGCTTTATCCCGACATGCCTCCGCACAAGTATCTGTGCTTTTATCCGATGGATCGCAAGCGCGGCGAGCTGAAGAACTGGTATCGGCTTCCCATGGCGGAGCGGCAGCGGCAGATGCACGAGCACGGGATGGTCGGGCGCAGATACGCGGGCGAGGTGAAGCAGGTTATTTCCGGATCGATCGGATTCGACGATTGGGAATGGGGCGTGGATCTGTTTGCCGACGATCCGCTGGTGTTCAAGAAGCTGATCTACGAGATGCGGTTCGACGAAGTGAGCGCCGATTATGCGCTATTCGGAACGTTTTACGTCGGGATCCGCTGTCCAGCGGCGGAACTGGGCAAGTGGCTCAATGGCTAGTGGCCGACTTGTCTAGCGCCTTCTGCGCGATGGCACGATTCTGAAACGCGTTGGCGTAATCGGGCTTCAGACGAATGGCATCGTTGAAATCGGCGAGCGCATGCTGGTAATCGCGCTGCAGCAGGTAGACGTAGCCGCGCGCGTTGTACGCCGTTGCCAGATCGGGCTTGGCTTGGAGGGCGGCCGTCAGCTCTTCGATAGCCTCCGGATATTTTCCCGACTGTGTGAATGAACGACCGCGAGTCTCGTGTGCTTGGGCGGAAATGCCGGCCGCTTTCGGACGTTCCGGTATGGGGACGACGACGGGTGGTGGCTTAGGTGCAGGCGGCTGGACGACGGGAGGGGGCGGCGGGGCAGTGGCTACCACGGGCGTGGGCTGCACGGGCGGCGGCGCGACGTTCTTGGCTTCCTTCAAGCGCTCTTCCGTTTTCGCCATTACGTCGGAGGCTTCCTGATAATCTGGACGCAGTTTCAGGGCTTGAGCGATATCGGACTTCGCCTTGACGTAGTCGCCGAGCAGATAATAAGCGCTCCCGCGCGCGAACCAAGCTTCGGGAATGTTAGGGTTCAACTCGATGGCCTTGGTGCGGTCCGCGAGTCCTTTGTCGTGCATTCCGAGCTGGTGATATGATCCGCCGCGCGCGAGATAGGCATCGGCCGAATTAGGCGCGAGCCGCACAGCTTCCTCGCGATCGAGAAGGGCTTCGGCGTGGCGTTCCATTTTCACCAGCGCAGCCGAGCGGCCCAGGTAAAGATAAACCTCCTGGGGAGTAATTTTTAAGGCTTCGGTGAAGTCGGCGATAGCCAGTTCGTTTTCATCCAGCCGGAAGCGGGCCGTGCCGCGCAGGGTGAGGGCTTTGGCATCCTGGGGGCGCACGGCGAGCACATGGTCGAAATCCTGGATGGCGCGGCCGAAATCGCCCAATTGTCCCCGGCAAAAGCCGCGGCCGAGGTAGGCGTCGGGGTTATCCGCTCTGAGGCTGATGCTTTGGTCGTAGTCGTCGATGGCTTGGCTGTAGCGGCCCAACGCCACGTAGACGTCGCCGCGTAACCGGATGGGCTCGGGATTGTCGAGCCGCAGCTTGATTCCGGTGTTGTAGTCGGCCAGGGCGGCATCGTTTTCGCCCAGAGCGAAGTGGGCGGCGGCGCGGGCGTTGAATATGGCGGCGTTGCTCAGGCCGAGCTCGATGGCGCGGGTGTAATCGGCGACCGCGCGGGCGGGCGTCTTGAGCTGGGTATCGATGTTGCCGAGAAGCTGGAAGGCTTCGCCGTTATTGGGATCGAGGTGCGAGGCGGCCGTGGCGTCGTCCAAGGCGTGAGCGGCATCGCCGGCGGAAAGCCGCACGCGGGCGCGGCGCAGGTGGTAGAGCGCGCTATCGGGATTGAGCTCGATGGCTTGGGAGTAGGCCGCCTCGGCTTCCTTCCATTGGCCGTCCTGTTCGAAGCGCAGGCCGTCTTTGTAGGGCTTGTCGGCCAGCTTGGGATCGGATGCCGCAGCTTGGGCCAGGCTAGCCAAGACAAGAAACACGAAGCGGCGGCTGCGCATTGGAAGAGCCCGACCTCTTATAACATTATTGGACGTTTGCGAGCGCCGCGGTGGGGACGGTGATCAAGGAAAAATGCGACGTCAGACGCGCCAGGAAGCTGTCACGCTCCGAAACGCTGACCCATTTGAGCAAGGCCGACTCGCCGTCTTCAGAGAAAAAGCCGACGCCACCCCGGCTGATCCGGTTATCCATCCAGGAGCTGATCAACTGGCCGTTCACAGAAGTGAGGAAGCGATCGCCCCGCACGCTCACGCGCACGCGGTAATCCACGCCCGGATCGAGTGTGAGAGGCAGCGGCAACTCCACGCGTTCGCGCTCGCGGCCATCGAGCACGATGAAGCGAACCAGCCCGGCGTTAGGCAACGGACCGGGATGGGTGATGACCAGCTTGGTGGCGTAGTAATTGTGCAGGTCGGCGGCGCGAAATGCCCAATCCATGCTTTTGTGATTGATTTGGCCCTGGAACTCAAGCTCATAGTTGGAGAGCGAGGTGGAAGGTTTCCAAAGCCGCAGGGATGTGGGGCGAACGACGCCGTCTTGCATGGCCCATTCCGAACTAGCCGACTTGAGCCCGTCCCAATTCGAGAAACCGGAATGGAAATCTTCGCGCAGGGTTCCCGAGGTCTGGCTCTGAATCAAATTGCTGATGGCTTGTCCAAAGCCGCCTCTGGTGTTGTGCGGATTGTTCGGCAAAGGCGAGATCGCCTTGGCCGCCGGGGAATTCATGGGCATCTGCGAGACCGCAAGCAGCAACACCGCGATGGCTGCGCCAAAGAAGAGGGTTGCACCCATCCCGGCTTTCCGTTCGTGCTTATCTTCGGCTTTGGGGGCGGTTACGGCGCGCCAGGTTGGGACGCTGGCATCGTCAACGCCGTATAAATCCTCGGTTTCACGGATAACGCGAGCCGATTTCGACCCGAATCTCTTGCGGTGGTCATTACAGCAAAAATGGCGGTCGCTCAGCTTGCGCAAAGGACCGATCTTCTTGCGGCAATATAGGCAGCCCATAGGACTGGCGTTCACGATGATTCAGTCTAGCAATCACTCGGCCACAAGACTATGTACTAAGGCAAAGAATACAGTGGGAATGGGAATACGGATAGCCAGGGACTAAGTAAAGGGCCCTAGTACGTGTAGACTTTGAAGCGAAATCGAGGGAACCTGGTGCCGGTTGCTGCTCGTATGCTGGATTAAGGTATTCAACCGATGCTGCCATCGTCCCGAAGTCTCGTCGTGCTGAGTTTTGTAGCGCTCTGTGGGTGCGGTCCGGACTGGAGTCCTCCGGGGCCCCAGCGCAATGAGACCCAGAACGTGGAATTGGACAATTCCGAAGAGGTGCGGGCCGAGTTGAAGATGGGCGCAGGGGAGCTGCGAGTGCGCGGGGGAGCGGCCAAACTGATGGAGGCGAGGTTTATTTATCACCGGCTGCGGATGCGCCCGGAGGTCAGCTATCATGCCAGCGCATTCCGCGGACACTTGCTGGTGGAGGAACCGAGCGGCATCCACACGGCGGAGAACCACTACGAGTGGGACCTAGCATTTAACGATCAGAAACCGCTCGATCTGGATGTGAACTGCGGCGCAGGCAAAAGCGAGTTGGATCTAGGGGAGCTGTCGCTGAAGCGGTTGAACGTCGAGATGGGGGTGGGCGAACTGCGCCTGGACCTGCGGGGTGAGCCGAAGAGCGATTACTCCGTTTCGATCCATGGGGGTATTGGTCAGGCGACCGTCTATCTTCCTTCGGGTGTGGGCATTGAAGCCCGTGCGGAGGGCGGCATTGGGGGAATTCACACAAGCGGGCTGCAGAAGCACGACGGGCGGTATGTCAATGACGCCTTTGGGCATGCCAAGACCAATGTACGGCTGGACATTGAGGGCGGCATAGGGGAGATCCGGTTGATCGCGGATTGAAGATCGGTCGAACATCCTAGAACTAAAGGATTTAAGCCATTCCTCCGATGATGGACGTATGGCGGTCCTGCTGGTCTTGGTGTGTTTCGCGGGACTAGTGTGGCTGTGGGTGCGTTCGCGCAGGCGAGCATCGGGGGAACCATTCCCGTTAGCTGTTGAAGCGTCGGACGGCGACGTGAGCGGCAGCCTGTTTGATACCGCGCCAATTGGCTACTTGGAAATCGATCGCGCAGGAGTGGTGCGTCGCGTCAATCGCGCCGAGTGCAAATTGCTGGGTCGCGCGGAGAGTGATTTGGCGGGCACGCACTGTGCCGACCTCATTCCTGAGCCTGAGCGCGGCCGGTATCGCGAACAGATCCAGAGAAAGATGGACGGCAAGATGGTGCTGGTGCCGTTTCAGCGCGAGTACACGCAGCCCGATGGCAAGCGGGTGAGCGTAGAGGTGCACGAGCAGCTGCTGCGCAATGAATACGGTGTGGTGATCGGAATGCGCATGGCGTCCATCGACGTGACGGATCGCAAGCACATTGAAGACACCGCATATCAGAATGCCACCGAACTGCGCGCGCTGTTTCAAGCGTTCCCGGATTTGTTCTTGCGCTTGGATCGTGGCGGCCGAGTATTGGATGCGCAAGCCGGGCAGAGTTCCGATTCGTTTCTGAGCGCGGAACGGTTTGCGGGCGCGAATCTGCAGGACATTTTGCCGGCCGGCGTGCTGGAGCACGTGCGCAGCGCGCAGGATAAAGTGCGAAAGACCAAAGCGGTGGAGATTTTGGAGTTTCCGATTGAAGACCGGCTGGGCCAGCAAACCTATGAGATGCGGCTGCTGCCGCTCAATTGGGATGAATGGATCGCGATTGTCCGCAACGTCACTGCGCGCAAATCGAACGAACAGCGCTTGAAGGACGCCGCGCAGGAATTGGAACAAAAGAATCAGGAGCTGGAGACCGCGCTCAATGCGGCGCGCGAAGCTACGCGGACCAAGAGCCGGTTTCTGGCGAACATGAGCCACGAGATCCGCACTCCGATGAACGGCGTGCTGGGGATGGCCGATTTTCTGCTGGGCACTGAGCTCGATCGGGAACAGCGGGAGTACGCGGAATCGATTCAGCGGTCGGCCGGATCGCTGATGTCGCTGATCAACGATATTCTCGATTTCTCGTGCATCGAAGCGGGCAACCTGCATTTGGATCGGGTGGTGTTTTCATTGCGCGCGGCGATCGAGCAGTCGGCCGCCGAGTTCGCGGCGCAAGCCAATGGCAAGGGGCTGGAGTTTGCGTCGTCCATCGCGCCCAGCGTGCCGGAGCGGGCGGTGGGCGATCCCGCGCGGCTGCGGCAGGTACTGGCGAATCTGGTGGGCAACGCGGTGAAGTTCACCGAGCGCGGGCGTGTTGCGGTGACGGCGGAACTGGTAAGCCAGACGCGCGATGAATTGCGGCTGCGGTTCACCGTGCGCGATACCGGGATCGGGATTCCGGCCGATGATCGCGAGCGGCTGTTTGACACCTTCACCCAGGCCGACGATTCAAATACGCGGAAATACGGCGGGACGGGATTGGGCTTGGCGATCGCGAAACAATTGGTGGAATTGCTGGGCGGGGAGATCGGCGTCGAAAGCGAGCCGGGGAGCGGGAGCCGTTTCTGGTTTACGGCCAGCTTCGGGACGGCCGCGAAGATGGAAGCCGCGGCGCCAGTGCAGCCTCAGGTTCGGACCGCGCGGCCACCGTTGACGCCGCCGCAATCCCAGACCGCAACGGCCAGCGTACAGGCGGCCCAACCGCCGAAGGAAACGCCGCGAGAAACCGCCGTACGGCACTCAATGCGCATTCTGCTGGCTGAGGATAACGAGATCAACCAGCGCATCACGCTGCGCCTGCTGCAGAAGCTGGGGTTGACGGCGGACGCGGTGGTGAACGGGCGCGAGGCGGTGGAGGCGCTCGAAAAGCAGAAGTACGATTTGGTGCTGATGGATTGCCAGATGCCGGAGATGGACGGGTTTGAGGCCACGGCCGCGATCCGGAGCCGCGAGGGGAAGAGCCGGCATCAGACGATTTGCGCGCTAACGGCTAACGCCATGGCGGGCGATCGCGAGCGGTGTCTGGCGGCCGGGATGGACGATTACATCAGCAAACCGGTGGGGTTGGAAAAGCTGCGCGACGCGCTGGGGCGATGGATTCCGGGCGTGGGCGAGATGGTGGAGAAGTAGCGGCTAAACTCGCTCCTGTTTTGTTGCCCAAGATGCGAAACTTGCGCGCGGCCGCGAGGGCCCAAATATTTGTTCGGCTTCCCGCTAAGTTGGATCGCTAGGGCCGTGTTATGGAGATTTGCGGCAGAACTCCGTATAGCAACTTTGCGACTGCGAATACTTGTGGGGAAAACAGAGATAAGGCGAGTTTCCAGCGGAATGGCCAAGTGGGAAGTTTTTCAAACTCGTTCCGCAGCTTGTCGTTCCTCAGTAGACCGTCGGCTGCGCCAAGCGGATCGCCTAACGTTGTCAACCGCTCGTGCAACAACTCCGCAAATCTTTGCTGGTATTCATCTCTGACTTCACACATCAGAACGTGAATATTCCACAGGGGCCGCAAAAATGCGAACAATGAGATAGGGAAGAGGACGAACAGCAGCGTCAATAACGAGAATTCGGGCATGCCTGGATAGCGTTGCGAAAATGGAGCAAACGCCCAGACCAAAAGCATTACTGCAATTACCACAAATGGCAACGCCATCTTCAGACAGCAGTCGCCCAAGCCCTTTAGGCCACCACACTGGTCCGGGTGCAGCGGGAGTATTCCGACCGCGAACATTGTGGTCAGTCGAGAGATGAAGATGCCGCTAATGAGAGGCTGCCACAGGAACCACAACAGTAGCAGGGTCCAAGCAGCCCGCACGTAAGAGCGCAGATCATCCCAGGAATTATTGTTCAGCGGCCAATGCGGGATCACGCCCATTCCATTCATCTCGGCCGCTGAGATGGCGATGATCAGAGAAAGCAAGACCAGGCCGATCCTCCAGGTGCTATTGAAGGTCCTGGCATAGGCTAAACGAAAATCGCCCAGAGAGACTGACTCGTCGATAGGTTGCAAGATTCCCCGAGCCAGGAGCTTTGAGACAGTATCATCCAGCGCCGTTCGGAGTTGGCGAAACACGAGAGCGCTGACCGTCACGGTCAAGAGCAACGAAGGTTCGTAAGGATCCGTTCGCGCCAGTTCCTTGTAAAAGCCAACGCGATCTACATAGACCCGAATAATAACAATGGCGGGCACCCATAGGCCTGAGATGATAGTTGCCCAAACCGGGGCTGCGTCAACAATAGACGAGCAGTTGCGGAAAAATTTCAAAGCAGGAGCGACACGCAATTTCGTGAAGGAGGGCTGCAGATTGCGCATAACAAAGCCAGATCTGAACTCAGAATCGAGCTTTTGTCATAATAAAGCTTTTGCTGGCCACTTGGGGCGCAATTTTTCCTTGGAAATCAATTCCTGACCGACCGACGTATCAGATTCACCGCGTCGCAGTTCCGCCACGCCGGGTTCCACAAGGGGGAGAAAGTAGCCGAACCGATCTTAGAGAAAGACGTTCAAACTCTGCCAGCCGTATGCGACTTCAGTGAACGTCTGCCCTCCCCGTTCGATCTGTTTTTGCCCAATGACCTTCCCGCCGAGGCGCTCATAGAATTTCGTTGCCGGGTTGAGCGCTAAAACCCAGACGGCCATGGAACTAAATCCGCGTTTCACCGACTCTTGCACGAGTTGCCGGACAAGCAGAGCTCCCAATCCCTTTCGTTGGGCCTCCTGGAGGAGATAGATAGCGTAGAGTTCACCATCGCACCCCAACTGGCCAGTCCGCTCTTTGCCGCCTGACGCGAAACCAACGACGCTACCATCGGCGTCACAGCCGACGATGATTATCGCGGACGGCGGCTCCTGCGCCAGCGAATCCCGCCAAAAGGGTTCACGCTGCTCGACCGATAATCCGTCGAGAAGAGCGTCGGGAAAGATGCCTCGATACGTGCTCTTCCAGCTTTCGACGTGAACCTGGGCAATGGCACGAGCATCGTGAACCGCCGCGGGGCGGATGTTCCATGCAGGCTGCGGCATCAAATTTATTCTAGTCGCGCGCCGCCAGCGGCCTTGCTTACCGAAGGCAGGGGCGGTATTCTACGTCGGTACTGCTGGGCGAGGAGGGACTTGATGAGGGCCGCGGTCGTTACCAGGTACGGCTCGCCGGACGTTATCCAAATCAGGGACGTGGAAAAGCCGTCTCCAAAGGACAACGAAGTCCTGATCAAGGTTCGCGCCGCCTCCGTCAATCCGCTCGACTTGACCGGGATGAGCGGCACGCCGTATTTTGCGCGCCTGATGGGCGGGCTGCGCAAACCAAAAGATACACGGCTAGGCACCGATGTAGCGGGCCAGGTGGAAGCCGTTGGCAAGAACGTCGCTCGCTTCAAACCAGGCGACGAGGTGTTCGGTCTGTGCCGGGGATCCTTCGCCGAGTACGCGTGCACTTCCGAGACGGCATCGTTCATGTCGGCATTGGCCGTGAAGCCGGCGCGAGTGACATTCGAGCAAGCGGCTGCGGCGCCTGTTGCTGGATTAACCGCGTTGCAGGGGCTGCGCGACAAGGGAAACATCCAAGCCGGGTCGAAGGTCTTGATCAACGGCGCGGCGGGCGGCGTGGGTACCTTCGCCGTGCAGGTCGCCAAGTCTTACGGCGCGGATGTGACCGGCGTCTGCAGCACGCGGAACGTGGACATGCTGCGATCGCTGGGCGCGGATCGGGTGATTGACTATACCCAGGAAGATTTCAGCAAGAGCGGGCAGCGTTACGACGTTTTGTTCGACTGTATTGGTAACCACTCCTTGCGCGCGTGCAGGCGCGTGTTGAATCCGGGAGGCAAATACGTCTTGATTGGGGCCGAGCACGGCCGTTGGATCAGCCCGGTGGACAGTCTGATTAAAGCTCTGGTGGTGTCGTGCTTCGTGAAGGACGTTGTTCCACTGATGGCGAAAGGCAACAACGAAGACCTGGCCATGCTGGGTGAGATTATTGAGACCGGAAAGGTCACACCGGCGATCGAGAAGTGTTATCGTTTGGGCGAAATCTCCGAAGCGTTGCGGCATCTGGAAGGTGGGCACGCACGGGGCAAGATCGTAATTATCGTGGATTAACTACACTCCAGCCCGACCTGACGATCAGGATTTTGAGCCTTCATGAGTAACATACGTGAGCAACTGGAACAGATCGGATTGGGTCGAATGGCCGCCAAGGCTCAGGCCAAGAGCCGGCCGTCGCTGCGCCTGATCGTGGGCAAGCGCAGCGCACAGGCTGTCAACCGGCTTGGAGGGCGACCGAATCTGCCCAAAGATCTCCCCTGGCCCGTTCGTTAGGGGATTCGATCCTCAAGATAAGGGCTGCTCGCGAGTGATATATGTCCCTTCCCCACTCTCGGCCTTTGGACCAAGAGCGCCACATCGCGATCTGGACGAAGAGGTGTCATTCAAGGGATTCGCGATATCGGCGCTTATGGAGACGACCGCTCGTGTCGAATGGCATCTACTGTGGGAATCCGAAAGGCTACGATGAGGGACGAAAGAGGGGACTCGAGGCTGGTGCGACTGATTGGAGGCTGCTGTTACAGGTAGACTCCGATGAACAGACCGGCATGATGTGGGGCGACATGGGCCGGCTCTACTTCATGATTCACAAAGATGATTTGCAGTACCGCAGATTTGACAAGGTTTGGCAGATCCTCCAGTGTGGTTAATCGACGGTGACTGCCGGGGA
>DATHMO010000153.1:0-3925 GCA_035486995.1 Bryobacteraceae bacterium | reverse complement strand
GGGGATGCTGGCAAAGTCGCCCTTGATCGGCGTCACCATGCGCCAGCGCCAGTCTTCTGAGACCACAGATACCCAGTAGCCCGTAAAATCCACCGGCGCAGCTGCTTGTCCTGACTTCGGAGCTTGCTGTCCGGGAGGCCCGCCGATGCCCGACGGCGGTGGCACTCCTTGCGCAAAAAGAAATGCGGCACCAATCGAGAAAACGGCCAACAATCGAGTGCGCATCATCCTATTTTTTCCCGCTCAGGCTTTTGTACACAGCCTCAATGAACATGTCGGTGGTCCAGAATCCGGTGGTAGAGCCGTATTGCGTATCGTAGTCGAGCGTGGGCTTGGCGGCTTTCACTTGCTCCAGCGTCATGCCTTTCTTGATCATGTCGCGAAAGCGGTCGCGCACGATGGCGAGCATGTTGCGATACTCCACCACGTCGGCTTCGTCGCAAAGACGCCCGTGGCCCGGAACCACAATCGTGCCGCCTTCCTGATACTTCGCGGGAACCGTGATGTCGATGATCTTATTCAGCGCAGCGATCTCGCCGTCCACGCTGCCGCCGCGCGACAAGTCGATGATCGGGTAGCTTCCGGGTGTAAAGACATCGCCGGTGCTCAGCACGTCGGAGCGACGGAAGAATACGATGCTATCGCCGTCGGTGTGCGCGTCCGGCACATGATAAACCACCACGGCCTCGCCGTTGAAGAAGAAGTCCTTGGTCGGGAGGAAGTATTCGTCGTTCGGCCACTCTTCCTCGGGGATTTTCGGCCCGTTGTTGGGCTGCGGCCCGGTCATCCGATTCAGGACGTTGGACTGCGCGACGACCCTGGGCGGTCCGATGGATTCGTGCGTCATCCCGAGCTTTGCCATCGCGGCAATGCCGCCGGTGTGATCGGTGTGGACATGCGTGATGACGATCCAGCGGATGGGCCCGCTCGATAGCTTGCGAATCTCGGCCATGGCTTTCGGCGCGAGCGGCGCAAACCCGGTGTCCACCAGCATTACTCCGTCTTTGCCCACCTGCACGGTGATGTTGCCGCCGTCGCCCATCAGCACGTAGACAGAACCCTGGACCGGCGCCATGGTGAGCTGGACGGTGTCGGGATTGATCTGCGGAGGCTGGGCGAAGCAATAAGCCACGCCAGCCATCAGCATCGCGACGAGCCGGAGTTTATCCATGATCACTTAGAGGTCACGTTGCAGTCGAACAGAGACGTGCACTTGCAGTAGCGGGAGCATTTCTCGGGAGGATGATATTCGCCGGCGATTTTCTTCTGGTACTCGGGATACATAGTTTCGGCGCCACCGCGCGTGGCCTCATACGGCAAGCCGTACCAATCCGCGAACTCCTTCAAGTAGGGATTCTTGCCAGGCAAATGGTTGGGAACGGTGCCTTCCGGCCTTGGCACCTCGGGCGCATACTCGCATCCGAAGACGCCGATGTTTTGGCCGGGATCCACATACCAGTTGTCGCTGCGAACCAGCGGCTCGGTGAGGTACACGGGGTCTTCAATGACGGTGACCACGGTCAAATAGTCGCCATGACGGGTCCAATGTTCGGTGAACACTGCTTTGTCACTGCGGGGCACGCCGTTGCGGCGCATGTAATTCGTCTTGAGATGCGTGGTGGTGATGGTCAGCATGTTGCCATCCCAAACGCCGGTGGAAAAGCCTTGCCAGGTGTGTGGAGCCCAGTCCGGCGGATGCGGACGGCCGTCCATCCAGACGGTTCGCTCGCTATCCCAAGCCAGTAAATGAGTGTGGAACGCGACCAGCTTCTCGGAGATTGGATCGATCTCTCGCCAGATCCGCAGGTTGCCCAGACCGCGCATCGAATAGTCGCCTCCGTGCGGGCGACACTGATACTCAGGCACCACGGAAATGCGGTCGGCATCGTAGGTGTCGGCTGCCATGCGGGCCGCCGCGTTGATGGGCAATTCCGTGTAATCACCTAACTCCGGGCCCGGAAGCCGCTCCGGCCCGTCCTCATGATAAAGAGGCGCCCATTCGCCCGTAAAATCAACCTGCGCGAATGCAGGCAGCACGAGCATGGCGCAGAGCACGAGGAGGAAGCTCGTGACCCTACATCGAGGTAGGTGAGGCATTAGTGTCCAGCGAAATCGGGCGTCTAGCGATGGTTTACTGAACGACGCCCTTCCAGTTAAATTCGGCGGCGCTATCCGTCGCGGGCCGCGTGATGCTCTGCATACGGATGCGATGATCGTCCGGGTTACGGCCAGGGTTGCCTTTCACGATCACGTGATCGCCAGGCTTCAGTGACTCGCGCGTGACACCGTCGCGGCTCAACTGCCCGCCGGCGCCCCATTCCACGGCCCAGGTCTGTATCATTCCGCTTTCATCTGGAGCTTCGACGTGCACGAAAGAATGCGGATTGCGGTACAGGAATTGCACCAGCTTGCCTTCGATCGTGACCGTCTTGTCTTCAAAATAAGTGGCGGCAAACGAGTGATGGGCATACACATTTACCTGCGTGCTCAACACGGATGCCGCGGCAACAACCAAGAACAACAGTGTTCGTTTCATCAATGTTCCTTCCGACTGAAAATGTACTCTTCCGGACTAAACTTTATAATATAACGGCCGTAGCCGTCCTGCATACAGCTCTTACTTCTTGCTCAGGCTTTTGTATACAGCCTCGACAAACGAGTCGGTTGTGCCGAAACCCTTGTCGGCGCCGTAGCGGGCGTCGTAATCCATGGTGGGCCTGGCCGCTTTCACTTGCTCGACCGTCATACCCTTCTTGATCATGGCCTGAATCCGGTCGCGAATAATGGTTACCATATCGCGATACTCGATGAGCTCCCAGCGGTCACACAGGCGCCCATGACCCGGAATAATGTATGTCCCACCTTCTTCGTCGTGCTTCGAAATGGCCAGATCCAGGAGATTGTTCAATGCGTCGAGTTCTCCCTGAATGCTGCCGCCGCGTTCCAGATCTATAAAAGGATATCCGGTTGTTACGAAGATGTCACCTGTGGCGATTACATCGGAGTGACGGAAGAATACGATGCTGTCGCCGTCGGTGTGGGCGGCGGGTTCGTGCAGGATTTCCACTGGCTCCTGGTTGAACCATAGCGTTTTGCGATCCCCCAGGAACGTGTCGGTAGGCCATGCGCCAACCGGCGCTGACGCCTGTTTCCCGCTCGGCGCGCTCATGCGATCCAAAACGTGTTGATGCGCGATGATGGCCGCGCCTTTTGAAGCGTCGGCGATGTCGCCGGTGACGTTCGCGCCCGTGATGGTCACGCCCGCGGACCGCAGCTTTTCATTCCCGCCCACGTGATCCGGATGGACATGCGTGTTGATGATGTACTGCAGCGGCTTATCCGGCGCCAGCTTGCGGACGGCCGCGATCGTTTTGTCGGCCGATGCCGCGAGGCCAGTGTCCACCATCAGCACGCCCATGTCGCCCACTTGCACCGCGATATTGCCGCCCGCGCCCACCAGCATGTAGATGTTCCCCTGCACGGGCAGAATATGAACTTCGCCGTCGGTGGGATTGGCATTCTGCGCTTCGTTCTTCACCGGCATCGGAACAACTTCATCGAGCGCGAATGGATCGGTCGGAGCTGGCGGCGGATTCTTGATCACCTTTTCAAACTCGGGATACATCGTCTCCGCGCCACCCAATGCGGCGATCAGCGGAAGATGATACATGTTCGCGTACTCGGTGATGAACGGATTCTGGCCCGGCAAATAGTTCGGCACCGCGCCTCTCGGCCGCCCTTCCACTTCTTCCACCTCTTCGCAAGGGTACAGCCAGTTTCCGCCTGCGTTGGTGTTCAGCAGGTAGTCCTCGGATTTCACCAAAGGCTCGGTGAGGTACACCGGATCGGTGACGATGCTCACATGCGTCAGATGATCGCCATGCCGCATGAAGTGTTCCACCAGCGTCGCCTGATCGCTCTCTGG
>DATHMO010000152.1:0-7257 GCA_035486995.1 Bryobacteraceae bacterium | reverse complement strand
TCATTGGCGGCGGCCGCGACAGCGCCGGAAACTCAAACAACGCGCAGGCGGTTGCCAATGGCTCTGTTACGGTGGATCTGAGCAACTCAGCGGTCGACACGCAAGCATTGGGACTGTCGGCCTACAGCACGACGGCCAACGTCGGTACCGCTTTGGGCAACATTACGGGTGGAACAACCGCGGGCAACGTGGACTTTACGTTCTATGGCACAGGCGCGTCGGGTTACGAGTCTGGCATCACGGTAACAGCGTCCGGTGTGAACACTGCAGGTTCGCTCAGCGACGTGGTGAACGACATCAACGCCGCTATCGCCACTACGTCTAACACGGCCGGTGCGGCGAATACGGCATTCGCGGCTGACGGCATACAGGCCGAGCTCAATGGCGCTGGAACGGGGATCACATTCACCTCTGCCAACGGTGCGTTCGCGGTTGCCAACGGCGTGAATGGCGTCGCAGCTGCGGACAACATTCTTGGAAGCACCGCCGCCGTGCCTGTCTTCGCCAACGGCACCCAGCAGGTGAACCTGGACTATGGCACGCCAATCGGGGGCACCGACACCCAAGACTTGACCTTCACGGCGGTGGATGCCAGTGGAGCGCTGCATCAAACGGAAGTGAGTCTGGTTGCCGGCACCAAAGATGCACAAATCACAGCGATTAACGCCGCACTCCAGGCGGCAGGTGGTCCTCTGGCCAACATCGTGGCCGTCGACGCCGATGGCATCGCTACCGGGGCCATGACCTTGACAGGCAGCGGCTCCTTTAACGTCGCAGTCGGGGCCGGCACTACCGCTGATGGATTCACTACAACTACAGCTACTCAGAGCGTTATCGCAAACTCCGCATTGGTCGGCACGGCCAGCGCCCTCGACGTCTCTACTGCATCGGATGCCGGCCTAGCCGTGACCGCGATCGGGAACGCGGTCGCTAACCTCGGCAGCGCCCAGGCCGTGGTCGGCAAAGGTGAAAACACCTTGACGTTCGCCACCAACCTGGCGCAATCGCAATTGACCAACGAAGCAGTGTCGGAATCGGGTCTTCGGGATGCCAACATGGCTACCGAAGCAGCCAATCTGACGAAGGCTCAAATCCTGCTGCAAGCTGGTGTCGCGGCTCTGGCGCAAGCCAATTCCGCACCGCAGAACATATTAACCCTGCTCAAGGGTTAACTATTCGCGGAACCAATGACGAGGACTACCCGTAAGGCGCGTGGGCGAATCGGCTGCGGGCAAAGATTCGAGATTTAAGACGAGTTTCTTAGCTCTGCCGCATTTCGCTTTGCTATTCGCTCTCGATGTTCACGGCGTAGTAGGCCACCGTCTTCGTGGGGACTTCCTTGAACCAGTGGGGCGTCTTCGCCGGAATGGTAAGCACGTCACCTTTGCTCAAATGGTAGATCGTTCCGCCGTCGAGCGAGGGGGCACGTATTTGATCCGGCGCGGTCCGCTTGGGGTCAACCATGGTCCCTCCCACTACCAGTGTCGCCTCACCTTCAACGATGACGAATACGTGGTTGGTATGGTCGTGGTATTCAACCGGACCGGCTTCTCGGCGCTGTGCCAATACAACCAGGCCCGGATCGCTTACGATTGGGCCGCCTTTGGACATCACTTCCGTGACTTTGTGGTGGCCGATGTAGTGAACCGCCGCCGGGACGCCGCTGCCGAGTGAGACCGGAGCCTCGATTAATAAAACTGCTATCGTTAACAAGGCCGCTCGCGTTAGTTGACTCTTCATTTCTCTTTTCCCTTTTAGTTGATGTTTGCTCTAACCAGGGCGATGTGCCCGGAGAAACGAATGTATCTGGCGCACCGCCAGCGGAATCCGCTCCTTGGGCTCTTTCCACGGGAACATGCTCACTTCGGCCTTTGGCGCGAGCATCGCGGCCTCCATGGCGACGGCGTATGGATGCGCAGCGATGTCATCCGGCAGGATCAGTACGGGCGTTTGGCAATTGCGCACGAAATCGCGTGTCACGGTGAAGACGAAGTCCGGGTTGGTGCGGTACATCTTGGTCACAAATTTGTCGACCGTCTCCATCGTGATGTCGGGCCTGCGCTTGACCAATTCCGGACCCCAGCCCTTCATATTGGTGTCGTAGAAAAGGTCGCGCATCTCGGGACGAGATCCGCTGGGCTGCGCTAGCACAGCTGCAACCACGCGATCGGGCGCCCGCCGCAGGAGGTTCCATATTAAGGGACCGCCGATGCAAAATCCCAGCACCATGAACTTTTCGATGCCCAAGTGATCCATCACACCGAGCTGGTCATCGGTATGTGCATCCCACGGCCGGTCGATCTCGAGCGGGCCGGACGACTGGCCGCCATTGGCGTTGCGCAGGTCCGCAAAGATGCAGCGGTACTCTCGCTTGAATTCATCGATTGGGTTAAAAGGGCTGCCGCTGATCAAACCCGAGATCGTCGAATTCAATCCCCCGCCGGCGATGAGCAACAAAGGGAAGCCGGTACCGACTTCCTCATAGTGGACGCGAACAGGGCCTTTTTCGTAGAAGCCCCCGCCTGTTCCTCCTGGCCCAGTTTGCTGAGCAAATAGCGCCGGCGTTGTGGCCAACGCGGTTGCGACGGCGCTCGCTGCTAGTATGTCGCGTCTGGTCGGATCATTCATATTTGCCTCCTATTTAATCTGCGGCAGGTGCCGAACGTCCCTTTCGTTTTCCAGGCAAATATAATCCAACAGTTCCGTATCGGGCGCGATGATCTGCGTAACCTTGATGCTCCACGGCTTGGTGTAGGCCTTCGAATCGTCGACCGTTAGCTCGATCTCCAGTGTCCCGTAGTTCAAGCGCCGGAATCGTTCCGTGACCTTTGCGGCATCTGTAAGAGGACTGCCTCCGGTATCGAGCCACAGCCCGTCACGGAATCCGATGGTCTGCACAACGAGAGTGTCGCCTTCCCATTTCGCGGACGAGTAGCCGTTCCAGGACGGGTTCGGATCCACGGGCAGAGGCCGCTCATCGGTGAAGATCTGACGGTAGCTGGCGTTGTGTTCATTCAGGATCACCAGAAGGCCAGGAATCTGGATGATCTTGCGGAACAAAGGAAACACTTCCAGACGCACCATGCCCGGCGGAAAGCAACGGCTCAGAGGATCGTCGGGCCGGCCAGCGGCCCTGGTCTTTCTCACCACCTCGGCGGCCCAGGGCTGATAGGGCAGACCATCTTTAATAGACTGGCCGAAGTTGAAAAACTCGGGTGGGACAGAGACCTCGGTCGCGCAAAACACATTCGCGCCAGTGACGGTGCCGTTTACAGCGTTGGCAACCGGGCAAGCCAAGCCCCAGATTCCGGAGAGGTCCGGTTTGCCATCGGCAGTGCGGGGCGCAGGCGCTGCCAGGTTCGGCTTGCCATCCTGCAGTCGAGGAATCCCCGGAGTCGGGTAATTCAGCCACTGCGCTGAGAGAGGTGTCCAAATCAAGCAGACGGTCATCCCAACGGCGGCGCGCATTGGACTTAATTCTACTCGTTCTTAAGGCAACATTTGGTGGCCCAACCTGGCGCCGGCAGGCCCACGCGCGCGCTTTCCACAGGCGCGAATGACGTCCTCGTGCGACAGCCGTCGAAACTTCCTGGGCATCGGAAGTCAGAGGTGCAACGGACTGCTTGCGGATTGCGAAAGGGCGCAATCAAACTTTTGCGTAATCGCGCAGGAATTGAAGGAGCACCGCGCTGACCAGCTCCGGCTGTTCCTGCTGGACCCAATGACCTGCGCCGTCAAGGAGATGGAATCCCACCATGCGCGTGCAGGCGCTAGTGTGCATCTTGTTGAGCGCGCCGGGCGTTTGATAGACGCCCCAATCGCTTTTCCCCGCGATGAACTGAGAGGGCACATCGATGGTGCGACCGGAAAAGGTGTGCATCTCGGCGATGCTTCTGGGATCGGAGCCTCGCCGCACGCGATAACCCTGCAGCGCACCGGTGAAACCGGTCCGGCCGTATTCGGTGGCGTACACATCCACCTCGGCTTCGGTTAGCCATTTGCAATTCGCGATGTAATCGGCCGGCGGCATAAACGGTGCAACGGTCGCGGCCATGCCCTTGTCTTTCTCCATGACGTAATAGGTCGGAATTTGCGCCATCTCCTCGGCGGTGCGCGCCTTCAGAGGATGGGGATGGTTTCCTTGGTAGTCGGCGCTCTTGAAAAAGTAATAGGCGCGAAAAAAAGCGTGCAGGCCTTGCGGCGCGTGCAGCATGTCGTCATTGGCGCCGCGAGTGCGTTGGTAATTCTGATAGTACTTCCGCGGCGGGTTGAGCTTCGCAAGCTCGGCGTCCAGTTCGTCGTCAGTGAGTGCCGGAGGTGGGAGGGGGGCGCCGTTCGCGGTGTCGAAGGGCAACGACGGAACGCCTTCAAAGGGCGAGCTCATGATGGTGACCGAACGGAACACATCTGGCCGGATGAGCGCGGACCACGAGGCGACCGGCGCGCCTGCGTCGTGTCCCACCACCATCGCTACCGAGCTATGGCCCAGCGCGTAGACGAGTGCGATGGCGTCTCGGGTCATGTTGAGAATGCGGAACGGATCCGGATCGGCGTCGTAGGAATCGTCCCAGCCGATAGTGCGACCGTAGCCGCGCTGATCGGGGGCAATCACGTGATAGCCAGCCGCCGCCAGAGACGGCATCACCTTGCGCCAGCTAAAGGCGAGCTCTGGGAAGCCATGTAAGAGTAAGACTGCCGGCCGGCCCGGCGTTTCGTAACCTGCCTCCAAAATATGCACCGTCAAGCCGTTGACGTTTGCGATTTGGCGTGAGCGGATACCAGCGGGGATCGTGCCGTTCCCGTAAGGCGGAAGCGTCGAAATATCGGTGTGCACGATGGCGCCTCGCGCTCGGGTGCTTTGCGAGATCGCCAATCCGGCGAACCCCGCGGTCGCCGCTAGGAAAGTGCGGCGCGAGACGTCGGTGGTTCGCTTAATTCTCACGGCCGTCATTTGTTCAGCAGCGGAATCTCTTTCACCGCGGGCGGTTGCTTCACCGATTGCAGGAACGCGTAGATGTCGGCCAGATCCTTGTCGGACACAACCTTGGCCGTGTAGGGCGGCATCTGTCCAGTAGGCTGTCGGATATAGCGCTGGACCGCAGCAAAGGCGATGGGCTTGGGACCAAGCCGCGGTCCTGTTCCGAGGCCGCCTTGCGCCTCGCGGCCGTGGCACTGATAGCAACCGTAGTTCTCGAAGAGCTTTCGACCAGTCTGTGCATTGCCCGGCGGCGGAGCTGCCGTTTGCGCGGCGAGCGCCAAAGAAGTGCAAAGCGTCATCAGCAACATGTACATGCGTGTCACGACGAGTCTCCTTTAACGCGGCTGGGTTACCACGTCGACCAAAGCAGGTTCGCCGCGTGATACTGCGTCGAGAGCACGTTTCAAAGCGGGTCCGAGGTCGTTTGGATCGGTGATTGGTCCTTCGCCGTGGACGCCCATGCTGCGCGCCATCGCCGCATAATCGATATTGGGATTCTTGATTGTCGTACCGATCTCGGCGGTGGTGATGCCCCGCTGATGACGGTTGGCCATACGCTGCAGATGCATAACTTCCTGGTGATATGCGCGGTTGTTGTGCATGACGGTCAAGAGAGGGATGCCGTGATGTGCGCTGGTCCATAAGACTCCGGGCGCGTACATCAAGTCGCCGTCATTCTGGATGTTGACGGACAGCCGCCCGTATTTCTTGTTGGCCACAGCCGCTCCCAACGCGGCCGGAGCACCGTAACCGACCCCGGCGCCACCTGATCCGCCGATGTATTGATAATGTTTGTCGAAGCTCCAGAGCCTCTGCGCCCAGGCGTTATTCGACACCAGAGACCAGTCTCTATCCTTCACCTGGGCCCAAATCTCCATCGCCATGCGCGCCGTACTGATGGGGCTTGCATCCCAGCCGTAGCTCGCCTCGATGAGCACGCGCTCCCGAGCCGCTTGTTGAGCCTCCGCCAGCTTTTTGGCGCGCTCTTGATAAGCTCTCTTTCGGTCGTCCGTGAGCAGACGCTTGCAGGCTTCGATCAGCGCGGGCAGCGTAGCCTCGGCGTCGGCGGCCATCGATAGATCCAGGTCGGGGAAGCGCTGGAAGTCCTGATAATTGCTCTTGGTGTTGAGATCCGTCGTTGAGACGCTGATGAGCTTGGCCCCGGCTTTGATGATCGGCCGCGAAGTGCGGTGCAGTTGATCGCGGAAATTATTGACGGTGCCCCAGAAATCCCAAACTTCCAGACCGAGAATTACGTCCGCGTCGGGAATCAGTGTGCGGCTTCGCTCTGTCTGGTTAAGCCGATGGGCCGAAGGAAAGTTCATTCGGCCATATTGATTGACCACCGGTGCTTGCAATGTTTCGGCAAGCTCGACCAGGAGCGTTAACCCTGCAGGGGTGCGGGCGCAGCGGTCCGCGACGATTACGGGGTTCTCCGCCGTCACTAGAAGCCGCGCCGCTTCGGCCACTGCTCCGGAATCACCTTGGGGCGGGCTCGCCAGAGTGATTTTCGGAATATGGGGCCGCTCGCCAGCGCGCATCGGCGTTTCCTGGACATCGCCATCAGCTACCAACAGCACCGGCATGGTCGGCGGCGTAGTGGCGATCTTATATGCACGCACCGCGGATTCCGCGAAGTGCTGGAGGGAGACCGGCATATCGTCCCACTTGGTGAAATCGCGAACCAGCAAGGCCGCATCCTGAACGCTGTGGGCCCATTCAACGCCGGGACGGCGGGTGGCCGCGTCAACGGTATTGCCGATGATCATGAACACCGATGCGCGGTCTACATATGCGTTGTACACCGCCATAGAGGCGTGTTGCAGTCCGACGGTTCCATGCGCAAATACCAACCCGGGCTTGCCTTCGATCTTGGAGTACCCGTGCGCCATCGCAACGGAAGATTCTTCATGGCAGCAGGTGATGAACTCCGGGCTCTTATTGCCGCCATAGTTGACGACCGATTCATGCAGGCCGCGGAAGCTGGACCCCGGGTTGGCGAAGATGTATTCGAATCCGAGGGCTTTGAGAATATCCACCATGAAATCGGAGCCGGGATGGTCCGCGGTGAGCACTTCGACGCTTGATGATGGATCTCTCTCTTCAGTTGCGATTGCGGCGGTGGCCGAGCGGGCGGGTTCAACGCTCTGCGCGGGCGCCCGGTGTGAAGCCGCCAACAGCGCTGCTGCTCCGCCGGCAGTCCCTTTTAGGAAGTTGCGCCGGCCAACGGAAGCCTTCTTTGAACTCGACATGGCACCTCGCTTTCGCTCGGAGGTATA
>DATHMO010000151.1:0-9064 GCA_035486995.1 Bryobacteraceae bacterium | reverse complement strand
CCACGATCGCGATATTCTGTACCTGAATGATTTTCGATCACCCACTCCCTCCCCGCTGCCTTACCGCGGCGTTCATTCTGATTTCCGCACTCGTCCCCGCGCGCTCTCAAGTAGTCAAAAACTTCATCCCCGTCACCCCCGAAATGCTTCTTAACCCGGCTCCGGGCGACTGGCTGATGTTTAGCCGGACTTACGACGCGCAGCGCTTTAGCCCGCTCAAGGAAATCAACAAACAGAACGTCGCGACGCTCCGCCTGGCCTGGTCGCGCGGCATGACGCCTGGCCAAACCGAAAGCATTCCGCTGGTGCACGACGGCGTCATGTACGTCATCAATCCCGGCGCGATCATTCAGGCGCTCGACGGCGCAACCGGCGACCTCATCTGGGAGTACAAGCGCAAAGTTCCCGCGGGCGTCGCCACCATCGCGCGGCCCAAGTCGCTCGCCATTTATCAGGACGTCGTACTCTACACCGCGCCCGACAGCTACGTGGTCGGCCTGGACGCCCGCACCGGCGAGCAGCGCTGGGAAACCAAAACTGATGAACGCGGCCACACCTCCGGACCCATCGTCGTCAACGGCAAAGTGATCACCGCTGGAACATGCGTCGGCGGACTGCGTGCCAACTGCTACATCGCCGCGCACGACGCCATCACGGGCAAAGAAATCTGGCGCTTCTACACAACGCAGGACGACAAAGATCCCGCCGGCGACTCGTGGAATGGCGCGCCTGTCGACAAACGCGTCGCATCCACCTGGGCGCTCCCTGGCTCCTACGATCCCGTGCGCAACTTGCTTTATTGGGGCATCGCGAATCCCACGCCGAATACGCGTGCCGATCGCCACGCAGGCAATCCGGATGGCACTGGCCGCTCCTCGCCCGCCGATCTTTACAGCAATTCCACTGTCGCGCTCAATCCCGACACCGGCAAATTGGCTTGGTATTACCAGCATCTGCCCGGCGACGATTGGGACATGGACATAAACGAAGAACGTACGTTGATTCGAACCGCGGTGAGCCCCGATCCGAAATTTGTGAAGTGGATCAATCCCGACATTCCGCGCGGTCAGGTCCACGACATCTCGGTCAACGTCGGCGAGGGCGGCGGACTCTGGGCGCTCGATCGCGGCACTGGCCAATTTCTCTGGGCCATTCCCTTCCCCTTCGACACGCCGAACTTCATTCTTTCGAAGATCGATGTGAAGACCGGCAAGACCTACATCAATTGGGATGTCGTGTTGAAACACCCCGGCGATCACCACGTGATCTGTTACCTCAACACGCGCAGCTATTGGCCCACCGCGTACAATCCCGAGAAGAACTCGCTCTACGTTCCGTACTTGGATACCTGCCTCGACATGACCTCAGCCGTACCCGCCGGAACTCCCGGTCAAGCCGAAGCTCGCGAGAAACGTTTTGGCGTCCCGCGCCCAGGTTCCGATCCCGATGCTCGCGTCGGACTCGCCAAGATCAATATGTCCACTGGCGAACTCCAGCGTTTCAGCACCGGCACGCATGCCACCAGCACCGGCGCAGCGCTCGCTACCGCCGGCGATTTGGTTTTCTGGGGCGATCTGAATCGGCGCATTCGCGCGTTCGACGCCGACTCCGGCAAGATCCTCTGGGAACAAATCGTCGGCGGACCAGTGTCAGTCAGCACCATCACCTACGCGGTCAAAGGCAAACAGTATCTTTGCGTCATGACGGGCGACAATCTCGCGGTCCCGGGCCTTCTCGGCGATACCAACTTCGCCGGCGTCACGCCCGAGTTCAAAGTGCCGCGCGGTCACAACGCGATTTACGTTTTTGCGCTGCCTTAGTGATTTCCACAACGCCCCGATCGCCGTCCACTCTTACCCAATCGCCGGTCTCGATCAGGGTCAGCGGATCTTGATCCAGTTCCGTTACGGCGGGGACTCGCGTGACCACCGCGCCGAGCGCGATCTTGGTGGTCATCTGATTGAAGATCATCGCCAGCGGCGCCGACTTCGTCAGCCGCGTCATGTGAAACGCGTTTGACCAGCCCGACGATCCCTTCGCACCCGGAAACACCAGCACCTTGTCCTTGAAACTTTGCCCGCGCAACTCGTGCCGGGTTTCAATAATGGTGCCGGTCATAGGATCGATGCCGCCCCATCCCGAAATAGTTTCGTGTGTAACAAGCGCTTCGCCTTCCACGCAACCGCCGACGATGCCGCGCCCGCGCAGCACGATCATCGCAATTCTCCCGACCAGCGACCGGTGAGCGCCGCGTTGATGCAATCCTCTGTTGTGCCGAACCACGCTTCGACACCGACCATCGCTGGCAGGTAATGCGTTTGCTTCGCTGAATCGAGCGCGACGACCTTGGTTCCTTTGGGAACCGCGCGTGCGATGGCCGAGCACGTATCGGTCATCACAATGCCGCCCGCGTCTTCGATCTTCTTAGTGAAGCCGCTGATGTCCGCGACGGTCTTCACCGCGCGCGACGTGAACATCCACAAATGCGTTTTGACTTTCTTGCCATCGAGCAAATCCGCGACGTCGCGAAACTGGTCGATCGACGCATGCGGACAACCGAGCATCACATAATCGATATTCCGATCGCGGCCGTTCGCATTCAGCGTCTCGTAAACACGGCGTCGTTCCGCGGCGCCGTACTTGATGGTCACTAGCGGCTTTCGGCCGGCAAGCGCCATCTCCAAAGTCGCAGCCTCAGGAGTGACACCCACAATGTGATACATCTCCACTCCGCCCGACGACGCCGCGGACGCGCCGCAATGTTTGTGGCGCAGGGGATCGGCCCGCCGGATAGCGCCGGTCAAAACCGGAATGCTCTCTTCAACAGCTTCACCGATGAAGTAGCCGAGCATGCCCCAATCCATGACGGATTCAACCGGTGTCTCTACTTCGATCAAATGCGTCGCGTGCCGATATTCATTACGATGAAAACCCCAGTCGGGAATCTTGCCGGTGAGCATCGCGGCGCTAGTGCTTTCGCGCCCTTCGGTATTGGTCCGCGCGCCGATCACCGAATTGCAATACACCACGGCCGACGATTCCATCCAAGCACAGTGCTCGCCTCTCAGCGGCAAATTCCCCGCAAGATACGGCGTGCAGGTCTTCATGATTTGAACACCGTGCCGCGCAAGTTCGGCTTCGTCGGCGCGCTGGTGCAGCATCGCTTCCGGCGTCATCCCGAGTTCAGTGAAATGTTCCAGGTCCATGCCGCCTTGCAGATGACAGCAGTTTCCATTGGCTCGCGGAACAGACATAACTTCGCCGGCGTCGAGATCGTAGAGCGAAAAGACGGCTTCGAAACTTCCGTCGCCGCCATGCTCTTCGAAATACTTTTGCAAAAACAGCGTGGAGGATCCGGGCACGCCCGCGATGTTGCTGGTGTCAACAAAGCGCTCGGCGCCTAGCGCCTTGGCGTAACGCACCAACAATTCCATAGCTTTCTGTTTGGCGATACCGCCGGCTCCATCCAGCATTGCCTTTTCGTCATCGGCCAGGATCATGGTCTTATTCGTCCACGTTCGCCATCAGCCGCTTTCGCAGGGCCGCCACATCGATTTCGTGGACGCTTCCGCTTCCCGCCAAATCGAGTGCATGCGCCGCAGCTGCGCCCATCGCGATGCACGGACCCATCACGCGAACGCTCGATAACGCCGTGGCGTCGCCATCGATGCATCGGCCGGCAGCTACAAGATTGTCAACCGCGGGCGGCGTCAAACTTCCGAGCGGAACGTAATGGACATGATCGGCATCGAACGGTTCCCACACATAGCCTTCGGCGTTGTGATGCTGCTCGAGCGGCCAAGCGGTACGCGCGATGCTGTCGGGGAACTTCACGCCTTGACGAACTTCGTCGACGGTTAAATGATGCCGGCCTACGATCCAGCGCGTCTGGCGGATGCCCGGCAATCCGTAGGTGCGGACACGCGCCTCGCCGAAAGCCGCAGGAAATTCCGATCGCAGGAACGTCATGGTGCGGTCGGCTTGTTCCTTGCCTTCGAGTCCGGTTTTTGAAGCGCCAAATGGATCCATCGGATTTTCGATGTGCGTCATGTTGACTACTGCCGTGGCGCGGCCGGGAAAACTCATCGCGAAACCATCGCGCCGGATCATGCCGTAGTGCGCTCCGCGTTCACGAATGCGATCCGACATTTCGGCACGGCTCGGTTTGTGCGCCTCGTCGAAATTCTCGATGACGATCATTTGCGAGCCATAGATCACGCCCTCGGCCGGCTCCCGGCACTCAAGACCAGCCTGCCAGACGACAGCCGCGTCGCCTGTAGCATCCACGAATCCGTCAGCACGAACGATCACGTCGCCATAGCGCGTGGAAAACTCCAGCGCCGTGATTCTGCGGCCTTCGCGATGCACGCTCCGCAATATCGCACCCACCAGCGGCGTGATATCCAGTTCCAAAACTTTTCGCTCCACCCATCGGCCAAGCGCGACTTCGTTATACAGCGCGTTCAATGATACGCCGCCCATTACCACGTGCAGGTCGCCCGTGGCGCTCAGGTCGCGAATGATGTCGTCGGCGATGCCGTGCGTCAGTTGTTTGCTTTTCGGCGGGTTGCCGAACAGGCCCACAATCATCCCGATGATGGAGTTTACCGCCTGGCCGCCCAGTGCTGGAAGCCCATCGATCAAGATAACTCGCCGACCCAATTTCGCCGCTTCGATGGCTGCCGAAACTCCGGAGATGCCCGCGCCGACCACGCAGATGTCCGCCTGGTGCTCGCGCAGAGAGTGCACGCCATTGCGCTGGACGACCCGCGTCTCGGGACGAAAGGGTTTCTCCAACATCCCTTAGGAGCCCATTTTGAGGGCGCTCTTCAAAAACACAAAACGATCCACCCACTCGTCGATTTGCTTCGTGGTGGGCTTACCGGCACCGTGCCCGGCGCGCGTTTCGATGCGAATCAGAATGGGCGCGGGACCTTCCTGAGCCTGCTGCAAAGTGGCCGCGTATTTCAAGCTGTGGCCGGGCATGACGCGGTCGTCATGGTCGGATGTGGTAATCAACGTTGGCGGATACTCAATGCCTTTTCGAATATTGTGCAGCGGCGAATAGGCACGCAGCACTTTGAAATCCTCTGGATTCGCCGATGAACCGTACTCGCCCACCCACTGTGTTCCGAATCCGAAATTCTGGAATCGCAGCATGTCCATCACCCCCACCGCGGGCATCGCCGCACCGAACAGATCCGGCCGTTGATTCAAGACAGCACCGATGAGCAATCCGCCGTTGCTTCCGCCGAAGATGGCCAGCTTGGGCGTGGAAGTGTACTTGTTCGCGATCAGCCACTCACCCGCGGCGATGAAATCATCGAACACGTTTTGCTTTTTGGCGCGCATGCCGGCCTGGTGCCAGGCTTCGCCATATTCGGAGCCGCCGCGAATGTTGGCCAGCGCGTACACGCCGCCCATTTCCATCCATTCAACCAGAGCAGGCCGGAAGACCGGAGTCTCGGCGACGTCGAAGCCGCCGTAGGCGTAAAGCAAAGTGGGATTCTGGGCGTCCAGTTTCAGGCCTTTTTTGTAGCTCAAAAACATGGGGACGCGCGTGCCGTCTTTGCTTGGATAAAAGACCTGCTTGGTTTCATACTGCGACAGATCCACCGCAACTTTGCTTTGGCGAACGGTGCTGGTTTGGCCGGTACTCAGGTCCAGTCGATCGATGGTAGGGGCGATGGTGAAGCCCTCAAACTCAAAAAACATTTCTTTGTCTTCCAGACGCGCGGGCGACCACGCGGCCGACCCGATGCCTGGCATCGCGATTTCGTTGACGGGCTTACCATCGAGCGTAACCAGTCGCGCCGCCGAATGCGCATCCTTCATATAAGAGACCAGCAGCTTGCCGCCGGCGATTTGCGTCCCGTCGATGGTCTCGGCGCGTTCCGGAACGATCTCTTTCCAGTTGGCGCGTTCGGGGTGGTCGATATCCACCGCGATCACGCGCCCGCGCGGTGCGCCGTCGTTGGTCTGCAGATACAATGTGGAGCCGACTACGGCGATGGGTCCGTACGCGTTGTCGGGCGATGCTATCAACATCGCGATCTTGGAATTCGCAGCGTGCAGATCCTTATAGGCCAGCATGTTTTTTCCAGGCACGCCGGTGTAGATATTGATCAGAAGATATCGGCCGCCCTCCATCACCAACGGATCGATACTCCAGTTTGGATGATCGGGCCGCTCGTAGATCAGCTTGTCGGCCGACTGCGGATCGCCGAGCTTGTGGAAGTAGATCTTTTCGTCCAGCGCGGCGACCGTCAGCAATTTCTCCGGAGGCGGCTCGGGATAGCGCGCATAGTAAAAGCCGCGATCGTCGGCGGTCCACGAAACCGCGCCCGACTTGGTCCACTGGATGAGGTCGGACAAATCTTTGCCGGTGTCGACCTCGCGCACGCGCCACTCGGACCAATCGGAGCCGGCCTGCGCCACCGCATAGGCGAACAGCTTTCCGTTCCAGCTGATGGATTCACCGCTGAGGGCGGCAGTGCCGTCCTTGCGATAGGTGTTGGGATCGAGGAGGACGCGCGCGGGGCCGGTGAGAGAATCGGCGACATACAACACCGACTGATTTTGGAGACCCGAATTGTGGAAATAGAAATAGTGATTGCCGGCTTTTTGAAAGCCGCCGAATTTCTCGTAATTCCAGAGCCCGGTGAGCTGTTTCTGGATGGACTCGCGGCCGGGGAGCTTGGCGAGATAGCCGAAGGTGAGCGCGTTCTCTTGTCCGACGAACTTTTCGGTGGACGGCGCGTCGGCGTTTTCCAGACCGCGGTAGGGGTCGGCGATTTTGACGCCGTGGTAGTCGTCAACGTGATCGCTCTTGGGAGGGACCGGATAGTCGAGTTTGGCACTGGTGGCGCCCATAAATAAAGCGACACTGGCGATCAGGAGGACGGCGGTTTTCATAGCGGGCCTTTCGGCTTTATTGTCGCAAAGTTGGGGCGGCAGGGCGCAAAATCGGGTGGAAGCCCTTTGTTCGCAAGGAGGGGGCGCATCAGCCGATTTTTTTGTGAGCGGCGGCGTTTTTTTGAAAATCTGGCGAAACGAAGCCAACCTGCGAGGCGAACGGCGCACGGAAGAAGGGGCGTTGTTGTACCGCAGGGCATCGGGATTAGGATAGAACGGCAAAAGGTGCGCGCGGTGGATGGCGGCGGATAAGTGATTGGTGGGGCAGGGCGGAGAGGGGCTGGTTGGTTGGGGACTGGCGGAAGTGTTATTCGACCGGCGCCGCCACGAATCGATAGCCGACGCCGCGGACGGTGAGCAGATGCCGGGGCCGGGTGGGATCGTCCTCAATGTAGCGGCGCAGACGGACGATGAAGTTGTCGATGGCGCGGGTGTCGGTGTCCTCGTGCAGTCCCCAGACCTCGGACAGCATGGACTTGCGGGACAGGCGCTGGCCCTGATGCTCGATCAGATAGCGGAGAACGTTGGCTTCCATGAGGGTGAGCGGGAACACCTGGTCGCGCACGTGGAGTTCGAGGAGATCGAAGTGCACGGACTTATCGCCGAAAGTGAAAACCTCCTTGGAAGGTTCAGGTTCAGCGGGCAGTTCGGGGGGGTGTTCGGCGGGTGGCGCGGCCGCACGCAGCCATTGGTGACGGCGCAAGAGTCCGCGAATGCGGGCAATCAGGATCGAGAGTTCGAAGGGCTTGGTGAGATAGTCGTCGGCGCCGGCCGCGAAGCCGCGCAGCACGTCGTCGGCGTGACCGCGCGCGGTGAGGATCAAGGTGGGAACAAACTGGCCGGCCTCGCGCATCTGGGAGACGACTTCAAAGCCGTTGATGCCGGGCAGCATGACGTCCAACACGACGACGTCCAGCGGCGCTTCGCCGGTCTTCAGCTTTTCAAGAGCGGCCTCGCCGGTGTCGACAAGGTCCACCTGATAGCCTTCGGCTTCGAGGTTATATCGCAATCCTTCGGCGAGATGCTGCTCGTCTTCTACCACTAAGACGCGGCTCATTTGGTCATTTTAACGATAGGCAGCTGCAGGATGAACGTGCTGCCGCGGCCAGGACCTTCGCTCTCGGCCCAGGCGCGGCCGCCGTGCCGTTTAGCGACGGATCGAACGATGTAGAGGCCGAGGCCGGTGCCTTTGACGCGCGTGGCCAGCGGTCCAGGGACACGGTAGAAGCGTTTGAAGATTTGTTTTAGTTCCATTTTGGGGATGCCGGGGCCTTGGTCGCGGACTCGCACGGAGACGAATTTGTCGTCGAGCGCTTGGGTCTCGACCAGGACCTGGACAGCGCTGCCGGAATATTTGACGGCGTTGTCGATTAGATTCGATACGGCGGCGCGCACTTCGTCCGGGTCGCCCATGATGGTGACTTCGGGGCCGGGGCGGTACTCGAGCGATTCGGTGGAAAGCCGGTGCAGAGTGCGCGTGCGCGTGAGGCATTCCTCGATGACGCCGTTGAGGTCGATGCGGACCAGGTGCAGCTTGCGGCGGCTGGTGGATCCGATGCGGCCGGTGCGGAGGACTTGTTCGATGGTAGCGAGCAGGCGGTCGCTATCCTCGACCATAGTGCGATAGAACTCCTGGCGTTTGGAGTCTTCCACCGGGCGCGTTTGCAGCGTTTCGAGGTAGAGGCGAATGGAGGCGACCGGAGTCTTTAGCTCGTGCGTGACGGCGTTGATGAAAGCGTCGTGCTGCTCGTTGCGGCGGATTTCGCGGACCAGGAATGTGGTGTTGAGAACGACGCCGACGATGATCGTCAGAAAGAGCAGCGAACCGAGGAACAGCAGGATACCGGTGTGCCAGCGCAACAGGACCCAGCCGATATAGAGGAGAACGATGACGGAGATGAGTCCGGCGCCGAGCGCGATGAAGAACGCGATAGAACGGCGGCGACCGGCGACAACCATGCTTCCAGCTTATGCTAGTCCGGCTCCCTCACGGTCGCGGCTCGGTAAAGGCTAAGAGGCAATACCTATTGAAAAGGGCCTATGAGAACTACGCGGCTTCGCGCTCAGGAATCGCCGTGTGAGTCTTGGCGACGCGGACTGCTTTGGCGATGCCGAGGAACTTCAGGATCGAAATCTGAATCCAGGAGAA
>DATHMO010000150.1:0-24176 GCA_035486995.1 Bryobacteraceae bacterium | reverse complement strand
CAAGCGGGTGGAAGAAATTAACGACGAGACAACCCACGGGCGCGCGTAGAGTTCGATCCATTGCCCGCGCTGGGTCCAACGTGCACCGGGCCCCATCCGAAATGCTCGCGAAACCGCACATTGATCTAAGCGATTTCTTGGTTTCTGCCGATCAACCAAGAGAGCGAAATGATTCTAGCTTTAGTTGCAGCAGTTTGGGCGGGCTTATTCACCAGCGCGCTTCTGTTCCAGGTCTATCGCCCCGCGGGCAAAAAGCCGCTGGCCCGCTGGATGACGGCACTGGAGCTCCCTCCGGGTGCGTTACCGGATTCCAACGTTCGCCTGATGATCGTGAGCGTTCTGGGCCTGTTCCTGGAATTGCTGATGATCCGCTGGATATCTTCGGAACTTACGATTTTCGCCTACTTCAAGAACTTCGTGCTGATTGCCTGCTTCTTGGGCTTCGGATTAGGGGCGCACCTGGCAAGGCAGCCGGTCAACCTGCTCTCGTTGTTCGCTCCGATGGGATATTTCGTATTGCTGATCAAGCTGCCGTGGGGTCAACTGCGATTGTTGATTCAGCAACTCACATCGCTACTCGGTTCGACAACCGAAGTAGACGTGTGGGGAGTGCCGAATCTGGCATGGAACCAGGATACGTTCACCGGACTCGCGTGCACGCTGGCGCTGGTGATACCTCTCTTTTCGCTTTTGTCCCTCATCTTTATTCCGATAGGGCAGATCACGGCACGCATGCTGGAACGATCTGCGGACGGGATCAAAGGATACTCGATCAACATCCTCGGAAGCCTCCTCGGGGTGCTGCTGTATACCGGTTTGTGCATGTTCTACCAGCCGCCATCGATATGGTTTCTGGTAGCCGGCGTTCTGATGTTGGTCGCGATTGGCGTAAGCCGGAGGCTGCGCTGGGCGGCTGTAATTACCACCGTCTTCTGCATCGCGATGGTCAGCCTGCCGACATCGAACCGCTCCATTCGCGACGTGCTCGCGTCTGACATGGGCACTGGTGAAACGCACACCGAATGGTCCCCGTATCAAAAGCTCAATTGGGCGGCCACTACCTACAAAGGCGAGACGGTGGCCTACCAGCTTATGACCAACGACAGTTGGTATCAATACGTAGTGGATCTTTCGGACAATTTCGTGCGTGCGCGCCAGGGCCTGTTCCAGGGCGTTCCGCCGGAGTGGAACGCGTACAACATGCCGTACCATTTCTATCGCAACCCGCCGAGCGTACTGGTGTTGGGCTCGGGGATGGGAAACGACGTGGCCGCGGCGCTACGCAACGGAGCAGGATCGGTGACGGCGGTGGAAATCGATCCGCTGATCCTGAAGCTCGGGAAGCAGCTCCACTTCGAAAAGCCGTATTCCGATGCGAGGGTGAAAATCGTAAACGACGATGCCCGCAGCTACATGCAGAATTCGCACGACCATTTCGATCTGATGATGTTTTCGCTGCTGGATTCGCACACCACCAGCTCGCACTATTCGAACATTCGCATCGACAACTACGTGTATACGCGCGAGGCGCTCACTGCCGCCAAAAAGCTTCTGAAGCCGGACGGCATCATGGTGGTCAAATTCCAGGTGGGCAAGGCATTCATCGCCGGGCGGCTGAAGAGCACGTTGACAGAGGTTTTCGGCGCTGTCCCGCTGCAGTTCGGCGTCGACCAATCGTTCAATGTTTCGCCGGGAACGTTCTTCGTGGCGGGGGATGCGGCCCGTATTGCGGCTGCGATTGAAGAACCCGGCCTCAAGAAACAGATCGAAACGCACCACGACATCCGCGAGGCAGAGGCCCAAATCACCACTGACGACTGGCCATTCTTCTATCAACGGGCCCCGGGGCTGCCCTCGAGCGTGGTTCTGATCGCTCTGGTGCTCGGGATTGTGTGCTGGCACCTGATGAAGCGCACGGCGATTCCCGTAACCGAGATTGCCTGGCCGTTTTTCTTTCTGGGAGCCGGATTCATGCTGATGGAATCGCAGATTGTCAGCCGAATGGCGCTCCTGTTCGGAACTACCTGGATCGTGAATTCCATCACGATTTCCGGCCTGCTGCTGCTGATTGTGGTCGCGAACATTCTGGAACGGGCGGGACTGGGCATTCCCACGCCCATCGCGTACGGGGGCCTGTTCGCGGCAATTTTGGTGGCCTATAGCGTACCCGTTTCAGCGCTTTTCTTTGAATCGCACGAGCTCAAAATCGCGGCGGCGATTGCGGTGCTCTGCAGTCCCGTGTTTTTCGCCAGTATCATCTTCATCCGTACGTTCGCGGCGGCGCGGTTCAGCGGATCGGCATTGGGATCGAACCTGCTGGGCTCGCTGGTGGGCGGCTTGTTGGAATCGTTGTCGCTCTGGATGGGATTGCGGTCTCTGCTGCTGCTGGCGATGGTGCTTTACGCGCTCGCTTATCTCGCGCAGCGCCGCGTTCACGCCGCGGCTTTGGCGCCCGCACAACCCTCCATCGCGTGACACGCCATTAACGCGCGTAAACTTCGATCCACTGGCCGCGCTGGGTCCAATGCCGCACCGGGACCAATCCGAAATGCTCGCGAACTTGCGCGGGCGTCATCTGCGGCTCGTATTCGTAAAAGCGCTGGAGGAAATCGCGGGCCGGCGCCCATTGCAACACGCCCCAGCGCGGTTCCCAAGTGCGCGAATAGAGCACCAGTACGTCGACACGTTTTGGATCGAGCGCATGCAGTGTGGAGAAATGCAGATCCGATGTTTCGGCCGCCGAGAGCTTGCGGTCGACGTAGCCGAATACGGGATCGCGCAAAGCCTGCGTGAGCGGCCACGCAGTGTAGATGGTTTTCTCCGGGTACGATTTTTCAAGAAACTGCGCGGCGGAGCGATGCAGCTCCACGAAATCGACCATCGCGAGGCTGTTCTCAAACGGCATGGGAAACGGAGGGTTCAGGAACAGGCCCGCGAGCAGCCCGATTGACATGGCCGAAACCCCGATGGCACGCCATATCGGATCGAGCGCGGCAAACGCTGCGCCCATTGCAATATAAACCAGCGGCAGTACGGGGAGCAGATAGCGCTCGAGTCCCGCACCTCCGAGCAGGCTGACCAGAAGCACATGCGCCGCGATGAAGCACCACACGATTTTCCATGGGCGCGCTGAATAGAGACGATAGCGCCGCCATGCGAACAGAATCGCGATGCCGCCTACCCAGCGGAAATCATCGATGAACAAATAGTAGAAGCGGCGCAGCAGCGATAGCGTCGCGCGAACGGGGTTCAGCGAGTACCAGGTATTGTATTGCGTGAAGCCCGGATCGCCGAACAGATGACCCGTCGATCGCCAGAGGTACAGGAACCAGATGCCGAGAGCGGCGAACGGCGCGAGATAGTAGACGGCGTATTTCGATCTCGCGGAATCGAAGAACAGTGTGAGGCCGAAGATGAGCGGGACGAGCGCTCCGGTTTCCTTTGCCAGCACCAGCGCAGTGCAGGCGGCGGCCGCGGCGGCGTGCCGGTCCATCAAGAATAGAAGCAGCGCGAGGACGGTGAACAGCATGGCCGGCATGTCCAACTGCGCCATCATGCCCTGCGTATAGAACAGCGGATCGAGGAGCAGGAACAAAGCGGCGATCACGGCGGGCGCGCGTTCGCGTTCCAGTTCGCGTCCCAGCAGGAATGTGAAGACCACCGCGAGGCTCGCGAGCACCAGCATGGCCGATCGTGTAGCGGCGATCGAATAACCGAACATTCGCCAGATGAGCGCGAGGTACGCCATCACCTCCGGCGGGTGCGCGTTGGGGACCGTGGAGTGCGGAACCCATGCGCCGTCGCGGAAAATATCGAGCGCGGCGGGAACGAACTGGCCGAGCTCATCCCAAAAGTAGGGCAAGCGCAAATACGGAAGATGCGCGATGAAAACGATTCCGGCGAAGCCAGCCGCGAGCGAAAACGCGAGCTTCTTACTGAATGGCGCCGGTTTTTCCGGTTTGAGGCTCCAGCTTGATTTCACCAAAAGTGGCTTCATACTGGGATACGTTTTGCGTCAAAACATTTAACAAAGCCTTAGCCTGCTGCGGACTTACGTACACGCCTTGAAAGTTGTGGATCGTCACGCTGTCGGGTGCGTTTTGGTTGACGATGCCGAACATCAGAAAGAAGTCCCACAGATTCACGCGGATTTGCACGCTGTTGGCGTAGGATTCGCGGTACTCGGGTGTGTTAAGCAACTGGAACTTCGTCGCGGGTTGGGTAGGCGTCATAGACACAACTATATTGACATACGGCAGCTTGACACACGGTCAATAGTTGATGATGCCGTAGTAGCGAGCCATCCAATACGGCAAGATGTAATCGATGCCCCCGCCTTCGATCAGGCCCGATCCGCCGTAAGTCAATTGAAACGGGCTGATTTGCCAAACAAATTCGTCCGGGACGCGCTGCGGAATCGGCAAGGGATCGCAGGATTCGCCTGCATTGACGCAGGACGGATACAGGCCGGTCAGGTTGACGGCGAAATCGCGGCGAGGACGCTCGAGCCATTCGAAAAGATACGCCGCGGTCGCTGTATCGCGCGCGGTGTTAGAGCCGTTCAAAGCGCGGTCGATCATGTTGAAATGCGCGTTCATGTGGCTCTCGATCGCCTGCCAGTAAATCTGATAGGCGGCTTGATAGCGCGCAAGCAGCGTGGAATCGGTTTCCAGGCGAATGAGGCTGAACAAATTGATGGCGTCCAGGTTGAACTTGAAATAGGAATCGCGGACGTCCTCGGCATCCACGCTGACGGGAATGCCGGCGAGCACGGAGCCGAGACTTGCGGTGCTCTGATAGGTGGAAGCGAACTGCGCCGAGTTGACGTGGCGCCCCACTTGAAGCATTCCGAGTTCCTCGTCGGGACGGATGAGAAACGTAGTGATGACTGAACCATCGGGCATTATGACGGCCCAGTTGTTCGCCATCAGGAAATTCAGCATGCGCGTGGCGAGCGTTGCGATGACCGGCTGCGTAGCGGAACCGAGCAGATCGTAGGCCACGCTCAGGCCGAAGAACACTCCCATGTACTCGTCGCGCGAGGTGTTGCCGATCCAATAATTCGCGCCGCTCTCATGTATCCCGTTGGCGGACTCTTCGCTGGTGATGCCGGCCGCATACGGCGAGTTGATGGGGACGATGCAGCGCGCGAGAACATCGGTGCCGGTGACATCCACGAGCGTCGTGAGGTGGGCCAGTGCGGCTTGGGCATTGGCGAGCGCAACCGGATCGCTTGTGACGCTGTAGCGATAGGATTCTGCAGCCAGGTAGTGGCCGGTCCAAAGCGCCGAATCGCCGCAGCGAGTGTAGCCGGTGATCTGAGTGCTGGTGGGCGATGCGAAGACCGGATCGAGAATTCCGCCGTAGGGCACGTGCCGCGATTGGATGGTGGCGTCGATGGCGAGCGCGTCGGATTGGCAGCCGCAACACGCGAGGACCAGCGCGGCAAGAGCGGCGAGGGTGAAAAGTCGAGCGGTCCCCACTTGTTGTATGGACGCGGTGCGTGGGCCTAGCGTTGCTTAGTCGATTGGATGGCCTTCGTCAGTCGATTTGGTCGCCTTCGTCCTCGGGATCGCCCACCGGGATCCGAAGCAGCGTTTCTGGATCGAGAAGCTGCATGAAGCCCGGCGGCAGCGTATCGGTGGGATCGTCGATATTGGTTGGCCCCAGCGCGCCTTGCGATCCGATGAGGCAAAGATCTGAGTCCGGCCACTGCTCGCGTGCCGCGTCGAGGGCATTGGTAAAGGATAGGATGTCGGGGCGTTCCAGGTGCGCGGCTGGAGGTGCGTGCGGCGGCTTGGGCGGCAGGGGAGTGATGCCCAGATGCTGGTGATGCGACTTTTGGAGAGCTTCGGCGATCTTATGCAGCGCTTCAGGTTTCATGCGGTTCCCTTTCATCGCCAGAGTACGGGTGAAAGCCGGGAAACAGAGCGAGGTGACGAGCTAAGTGATTCGCATGGCACAAAACAAAAAGATATTCGTGTCGTGATCACGCGATTTCGCCAACCCAGATGGATTCCAGCCATTGCAGGCCAATCTGGCGTTGGGTGAGCCTCAATCCGGGAGTTTCCTTCAGCCAATCCTGGATGTTCGAGTCCTGGATGCGCGTCCAACCGCGCGAAGCGGCCAAGTTCGTAAGCTCATCGGGTGCGAACGCGGAGCGCACCGGCTCACCCAACAAGGCGAGGACGATGTTGCGCGGTACACGTCCATTCTTTCTGCGAAGATAGGTGAGCGCGATGCGGCTGCCTGGCGACGAAAGAGCGGCTACGGCGCCGAGATTGGCCGACACGACTTCCGGCGTGAGGTACATGGTGACGCCCTCCCACAGCCAGAACGTTCGAAGCTTGGGATCGAAGCCAGCGGCGAGGATCAGCGGAGAGAGCTGGTCCTTGAGAAAGTCGATCGAGACGAATCGAACGTCTTTTGCTAAAAACGAAGCCACCGCCGCAGCGCGTTCCCGTTTCCACGCCTGGCTGGCCGGAAAATCGACCTCATAGACGACGGCATCCTTCAGTGAATCCAGACGCCACGCACGGCTATCCAGGCCGGCGCCAAGAATCACCACTTGTTCCACTGGCATGGACGCAGCGAGCGCACGGTCCAGAATCACGGTGCGGAACTGATTGAACGTGCCCATGGGGCGCTGCCAAAACGCATACGGGGACGTGCGTGCGCCACTCGCGATCGAGGCACGAGTTCGCTCCACCCGCTTGCGCCATCTCTCGACGAGAAAGTGCTCAGCAACCGGATCGGAGAAGCCCGGCACGCGAGGCGCAAGGTTGGCGAGCGCGCGATTCAACGCAACGAACTGAGCTGTCCGGCTGGGTTTACCTGGGCGCATCCAAGAATAGAGTACGGCAATAGGCGGGCTGGCGTTCGCTATGATCGTGTCCGTGAGCGGAACACTTTACGTTGTCGCGACCCCTATCGGCAACCTGGACGATATCACGATGCGCGCCGTCCGGACGCTCGGCGAAGTGGACCGCATTGCCTGTGAAGACACGCGCCACACCCGAAGGCTGCTGGATCATTACGGCATCTCGAAGCCGCTGGTCAGTTATCACGAGCACAACGAACTCGCGCGCGCCGATGAGCTGCTGGAGGAGCTTGCGGCGGGCCGCAATATCGCGCTGGTGTCGGATGCGGGGACGCCACTAATCGCCGATCCCGGCTATCGGCTGGTGGCACAGGCGCGGGCGCAGGGGATCACGGTTTGTCCGATACCAGGACCATCGGCTGTGCTGACGGCGTTGAGCGCGTCCGGATTGCCGACCGATGCATTTTACTTTGGCGGCTTCCTGCCCGCGAAAAAGACGCAGCGGCGAAAAGCGTTGGAAGAGCTGAAGGACTATCCGGCAACATTAGTGTTCTATGAAGCACCGCATCGAATTTTGGAAGCCTTGGACGATATCGGCGAGGTCCTTGGCGCGCGGCGGGTCACGCTGGCTCGCGAGTTGACTAAGATTCACGAGGAGTTCCTGGTGGGCGAACCCGCGGAACTGCGCGAGACGCTCGCGAAACGACCGTCCATTAAGGGCGAGATCACGCTCATGATCGGGAAGGCCGAGGCTCCCGCCGCGGATGACACTCCGATCGAAGAAGCATTCGATAAGTTGATCGAAACGGGCGTGCCGCGCATGGATGCGATGAAAACTCTGGCGCGCGAACGCGGTTTGTCCAAGCGCGAGGTCTACCAAAAACTCAACGAGCGGTGAGGCTGGCCGGTGTGGGACGGCGCGCGGGGGCGGGACAACAATCGGCGCTGCAAACATCGTGATTCGGCTGGTACTGCCCGAGAGCGCGCGGCTGGCAGATCCCCATACGCTCGCCAATCAGCTCGCGAATCATTTGTAGAAATTTCGGATGAACTCCCACGGTAGGGGCGCGCACCAGATCGATGCCGCGTTGATGAGCGATGGCTTGAAGCTCGGTGTCGAGATCGTAAATCACTTCCATGTGATCTGAGACGAACCCGATCGGCACGACGGCCATTTTCGTTCCGCGATCCATTTCGCGCACGACGTCGGCGATGTCCGGTTCCAGCCACGGCTGGCTGGGCGGTCCACTACGGCTTTGATAGACCAATCGCCAATCGGCGATCCCGACTTGCTCGGCGACCAAGCGGCACGATTCCCGAAGCTGCTTGACGTAATCGCTGGTTTCGGCCATCGAAAGCGGCACGCTGTGCGCCGTGAAGACGAGCCGCGCGTCACGTCCGCCCAGCGCAGTGCGAACTTCATCGGCTTGCGCCTCGATAAACAACGGATGATTATAGAACGCCCGTAGTTTGTGGACTTCCGGTGCGCCATCCACTTCGGCGCGAGCCCGATCGATGTCTTCCAAATACTGCCGGCATCCGGAATAGGAGCTGAAGATCGAGGTGACGAACCCGAGCGCCCGTCGCACACCATCGGCTTTCATCTGGCGCAGGGTCTCGGCCAGGAACGGATGCCAATTCCGATTGCCCCAGTAAATTGGCAGCCGCGGCCCATGAGCGTCGAGCTCCTTGCGAAGCGCCGCGATCAGCGCGCGGGCCTGATCGTTGATGGGGCTCCTGCCATCGAAATGATGGTAATGCTCGGCGACCTCGAGCATTCGCTCGCGAGGAACGTTGCGCCCGCGCAGCACGTTTTCGAGAAACGGTATGACGTCGTCGGGTTTCTCGGGTCCTCCAAAGGAGAGCACTAAGACTGCGTCGTATGGGGCGCCGGACATTCACCCCTATTGTAAGGGGCGTTTAACGCCAATGTCCGCGATGATAGCGCCAGTTGTTGCCGTGACGTTCCCATCGGTCGGCCACCCAGGCAGCATGCGGATGCGGCGGTACGGCCCATCGGCCATTCACCCAAGCCCAGCGGCTTCCATTCAAATTCCAAAAGCCGTCCACCCAAACATAACCTGGACCGGGCGCGTAGCCGACCGCCCCGACGACATAGGGAGCGGGCGGAGGCGGAACGCTGTACGCAACGTAATTCGCTCGATATCCTCCGCCGCACGCCACCATCGCCGCCGACGCTAATAGAATCCCCGTAAGAACTGCTGATTTCATCGCAATGTCTCCTCATCAACTTGGATGAGAAGCATCGCGCGATGGGTTTCCAAGCATGAACGTCCGCTAACGTTATGCGGGATTCATCTACTGCGTGATCGCCACCGCGACGGGCGCGCTGCACACCACCTGTCCGGCCGCCTGACCGCCACAAACGGAAACGTTCACCGTGTTGCCAGTCAGGTTCGACGGCAGAATCAGATCCACTTGCTGCACTCCGGTCAACCCGGGCGCAGGCCCTGCGTAGTAAGGTTGCTTGATTACCTGGTTGCCGATCTCGGCTGTGATCACGCCTGTTCCAGACAAACCGGTGGCGAAAATTTGGATGATGCTGCCGAGCGCCGCCGGCTGCTTGGAACTGTTCACGCTGTAATCCTGATTCAGGACACCGTTGGCGAAGATGCCTGGTTCAAATGGCGTCAGGTTGACGGTGAATGGCGCGCTCGAGGTACCGTCCACCGTGACAACCACCTGCGCGGACGTTGCCGTTCCCAAGCCTTGCGGCACAACTAAGTTGATCTGCGTATCGTTCATGAAAAGCAATTCGGCCGGCAGTCCGTTGAACGTCACGGTCACGATTTTCCCGGAGAGCTGGGTTCCACCGAGGCTCACGATGGAGCCGGGAGCAACCGCGCCTGCGGCAAACGTGGCACCATTCACTACCGCTTGCACCGTGGGTGGCGGAATCGGAGGCGCCGTTGGCGCAGTGATCACGAGCTGGATCGGGATGTCTTTCGATCCGGCGATGGGCCCGGCGTTGATGGTCAAGATCGCGTTGTATGTGCCGGGAGCGAGCGTTCCCGGAATCGCATCGATGCGAATGCCTGAGTTGTTCGTGCCCGACGTCGGCGATGGGTTCAGCCAGCCGCTGCCGTTGGTGTACGTGATGGTCGCGGTCCATTGCAGAACTCCGCCCGATGCATTTCGGATGATCAAATATTGCGTTTGCGTACCGCTGCCGGCAGTGGCGGTGTAAGTGAACGACGGCAGGTCCACGAACAGACGCGGATAATAATTCGCGTTGCAATCGCCGACGATGGTGCAATCTTCGGCAATCTCAACCTGCTGGAAGCGCGGAATCGGATCCTTCGCCGTGGCCGTGTCGACCGTTGAAACAGGCGCGAGCGATACGGTCTCCGACGTTTGAATCGAAGTGCCGCTGAATGGCGCAAGCGCGAGAAACGTCGGGAACTGGGCGCTCTCCTGATTGGACGGATTGGCGTCCACCACTTCATAGACCGCGATTCCCGCACCGTTGGTGAGTGTGACTTGGCTCATGCCATCGAAACTCGCGGTGCCCGATCCTGGCGCAGCGGGAGTATACAGAGGCTTCCCGCCGGCGCCGTTCGCGTCCGTGTTCGGCACGAAGGAAAGCAGCAGCGACGAATTCACGCCGGGTGTGTACTTGCCGCCCGAAACCGTCAGCCCGAGGTCGCCTCCCGCGGTTGGTTGTGTGGCGTCCGATCCCGCAACCACGGTGGGGACAAACAGCTGCGCTCCAGCCGGAAATCCGGAATACTGCACGATGATCCGCGTGCCGGTATCGGCGTTCAGATTTGGCCAGTCGGCGAGCGGCGCGAACGAATCCGCGAATCCTTCAGTCACGCGCGTGGAGGCGAACGTGGCGCCGGACGCGAGAAAGCTGGCGAAGCTGGTGGGGTCGACGGGCAGCGGAGAGCCGCTCTGGCTACAGATGATCTTCGTCGCAAAGCTGTCGTACAGGCCGTGCTCGGGAATTCCGACCGTGATCTGGTTCGTGGAAAGCCCGAGGACATCGTTGGGATTCAGGCCGAGCACGACATACATCGTGCTGTTGGCCGCGAAATTCAATTCATTGGCGGCGCCGCGAAGTCCCGCTAATCGCAGCGTGACCGAACCCGATGATGACAATGTGAACATGGCGCCATTAAATACGAGCGCCCCGTCTCCGACCACCGTAGGAGTCGCTGTAATCGGCTGCGGCCCGGAGCCGTTGTCGGCGGTGAGTATCAGGCCTGTGAAATCTCCCGACGCAGTCAGGCGATTGGTAATGCTAACGTTGAGAAAGAAGAAAATATTGGCCGTGAATGCCGCTGCCGGCTGGCCGCCGGAACAAGTAAAGAGAATGTCGCCAACCCTTTCCGTGATGCCTTCTCCATGGACGATGGCGGGAGCGGCGGATGGTATACAGGTTAACGCGGTAGCGCTAAAAGCAGGAAGCACAGCGGCGCACAAAAGCAGTGGAACGCGGGCGAAAAACGGGCGAAACATGGAAGAACCCTTTCGAATAAGAACAGGGCGCGGTGTTTCGATTATACATGTCTGTGGGTCCTGTTACAATTAATTAAGATTAGTCGCTGTTCCTGCTTTATGACCACGCAAACTTCTTTCGCCGACGTCACCTCCCTGGGCCGGGAGGCGGCCCTCGTCGACACTTTCGGCCGCATTCACGACAACCTTCGAATCAGCGTGACGGATCGCTGCAACATTCGTTGTTTTTACTGCATGCCGGAAGAAGACGTGAAGTATGCGCCGCGTCAGGAGATTCTTTCGTTCGAAGAGATCGAACGTTTCGCGCGCGTGGCTGTGTCACTTGGTGTAACGAAAATTCGAGTGACGGGCGGCGAGCCGCTGGTGCGGAAGGATCTTCCGGTTTTAATCGAAAAGCTGTGCGCGATCCCCGGCGTATTGGATGTGGCGCTCACGACAAATGGTGTGCTGCTGGCCCGGCACGCCCAAGCTCTGTACGACGCGGGGTTGCGCCGGCTGAACGTCCATCTGGACACGTTGGATCGCGAGACCTTCCTGAAAATTACCCGCCGCGATGAGCTGGGCAAGGTGTTGGAAGGTATCGATACCGCGCAGCGGATGGGTTTTGGGCCGATCAAGATCAACGCGGTCGCAGTGAAGAATCTGGTGGAACCCGACATTGTTCCGCTGGCGCGCTATGGCCGCGAACGAGGCATCGAAATCCGGTTCATCGAATTCATGCCGCTGGATTCGCAGGGGCTGTGGGCGCGCGAGAACGTGCTATCAGCGGACGAGATTGTCGAGACGTTGTCGCGCGAGATTTCGCCGCTGGAAGAAGTTGCGGATCGCGACCCGCGCGCCCCGGCCACTCAGTATCGTTACGCCGATGGCGTGGGCAGCGTCGGCTTCATCGCTTCCATCACTCGTCCGTTCTGCTTGAATTGCAATCGCGTCCGCCTGACCAGCGACGGCAAGCTGCGATACTGCCTGTTCGCGATCGAGGAAACCGATGTCCGAGCCTTGCTGCGCAGCGGGGCGCCAGACTCAGAAATCGCCGCGATCCTTCGCCAGACGGTTCACAAAAAGTGGCTGGGTCACGAGATCAATACCGCGAAGTTTGTGGCTCCCCCGCGCCCGATGTACGCAATCGGGGGTTAAGCGCGCGAGCATCGCGACTTACTAAGTCACGCCAGCGCAAATCTAACGGTTACAACGCATCTACTTAGTAATAGTAACGTCACAGGTACTATGCGAGGTGGAGACTTTATTTCAGGGTGGGGCAAACTTCTGCGCGGTAAGTTGCCACTGCTTTCTATAGAGATTACGAGCGAGTGCCCATTGAGTTGTCCCGGCTGCTACGCCTATGGCGAGCGGCATTTGGGCGGCGGCATTACGTTGACGCAGCTATCGGATTCGAAGGGCGAGACTCTTGTTCAGGGTATTTTAAGGCTCGTGGACGAGCACGATCCGATGCAGCTGAGCTTAGTGGGGGGCGAACCGATGATGCGGCATCGCGAGCTGAGTAAGTTACTCCCCATACTAAGTGCGCGCGGTATCTACACCATGGTAGTTACTAGCGGAGTAATTCCCATCCCAGCAGAATGGACGGCGCTCCCGCGAGTTACTATCGCGATCTCGGTGGATGGATTACCCGAGCATCACGATGAGCGCCGCAAGCCCGCGACTTACGACCGAATTCTACGCAACATCGCCGGGCGGCGCGTCTACATTCACTGGACGGCGGTCCGCGCGCATGTGCAGGAGCTCAGTTACGCCGAACGCTATTTGGAATTCTGGAGCGCGCGCGAAGAGGTCCACCGCATCTGGATGAGCGTCTACACGCCGCAGCGTGGCGAGCAAAGCGCGGAACGGCTCACGAGCGAAGATCGCCATCGGTTGGCCGACGCGATTCCATGGCTGGCCGCGAAATATCCGAAATTCCTGATCAAGCCAGGAATGGCGCGAGCGATCTTGAGCCCGCCAGCCAGCCCCGATGAATGCGCGTTCGCCCGTGTTTCCGCGAATTACACGGCGGACTTACGAACACGGGTGACACCGTGCGTTTTCGGCGGCGATCCGGATTGCTCGGAATGCGGTTGTGCGATCAGTTCCGCTCTGCATTGGATTACGAACGAAACCTCGGCGGCGCGCATTGCGCTTGATGCGTCGTTGAAAGTCGGCTCGGCCGTCGCGCGATTGCAAAAAGCCAGCTAGGCCTCGTCGTCGGACGCGAGTTTTGCCAGCACTGAGAAATCTTCGAGCGTCGTCGTATCGCCCTTTACCTCGCCGTTGGTCGCAAGTTCGCGCAGAAGGCGGCGCATAATCTTGCCGCTGCGCGTCTTCGGCAGCGAATCGGTAAACCGGATATCGTCGGGCTTGGCGATCGGTCCGATTTCCTTGGCCACCCACTGGCGCAACAGATTCTTGTTTTCGTCGCTTGGGTCGTGCCCGTTTTTCAAGGTGACGAATGCGGATACGGCCTGGCCTTTCACATCGTCGGGGCGTCCCACAACGGCGGCTTCGGCCACCATGGGATTGGCAACCAGCGCCGATTCAATCTCCATGGTGCTCAACCGGTGGCCAGCCACATTCAATACGTCGTCTACGCGGCCCATCAGCCAGAAATAGCCATCCGCGTCGATGCGCGCGCCATCGCCGGCGAAGTACATGCCCGGGATTTGCGACCAATATTGCTCCTTGTAGCGCTCGGGATCGCCATAGATGGTCCGCAACATCGACGGCCAAGGTTGTTTGATTACCAGGAACCCGCCGGCGCCCGGAGGCACGCTCACGCCCTCGCGATTCACCACGTCGGCGATCACCCCCGGCAATGGCAGCGTCGCGGATCCGGGTTTGGTCGCGATCGCGCCAGGCAGCGGCGAGATCATCGTTGCGCCGGTTTCGGTTTGCCACCAGGTGTCGACAATCGGACAGCGCCCTCCGCCGATCACCTCGCGATACCACATCCAGGCTTCCGGATTGATGGGTTCTCCAACGCTGCCGAGCAGCCGCAATGAGCTCAGGTCACGGTTGCGCGGCCACTGCTCGCCCAGCCGCATGAACGCGCGAATCGAAGTGGGCGCCGTGTAGAAGATGCTCACCTTGTACTTTTCGATGATGCGCCAGAAGCGATCTGGCTCCGGCCACGTCGGCCCGCCTTCGTAGATCACCACGCTCGCGCCGTTTTGCAGCATCCCATAAACGACGTAGGTATGGCCCGTCACCCAGCCGATGTCGGCCGAGCACCAGAACGTGTCTTCGTCGCGCAGATCGAAGATCCATTTGGCCGTGATGTACGAGCCGACCGAATAGCCGCCGGTGGTGTGCAGAATGCCTTTGGGCTTGCCCGTGGTGCCGGACGTGTAGAGCAGATAGAGAGGATGCTCGGCGTCCACAGGCTCGGCTGGACAATCGGCGGATGCGTTCTCCATCAACTCGTGCCACCAATGATCGCGACCTGGACGCATAGTGACATTGCTGCCCGTGCGCTTATAAACCAGCACGTTCTTCACCGTGGAACACTGCGGAAGGGCCTGATCCACGGCCTCCTTGAGCTTCACCTCCGTGCCTCTGCGAAACGCTCCGTCTTGGGTGATCACCGCCGACGCTCCGCAATCGTTGATGCGATCGATCAGCGCCTGCGCGGAGAATCCGCCGAAGACCACCGTGTGCGGAGCGCCGATACGCGCGCACGCGAGCATCGCGATGGGCAGCTCGGGAACCATGCCCATATAGATCGCCACCCGATCGCCTTTTTTGACGCCCAGCGACTTCAACACGTTCGCGCATTTGGACACCTCGCGCAGCAGCTGTTGGTACGTGAGTGTGCGGGAATCGCCCGGCTCGCCTTCCCAAAGGATCGCAGCTTTGTTCTTACGCCAGGTAGCAACGTGGCGGTCCAGACAGTTGTCGGAAATATTCAGCTCGCCGCCCAGGAACCATTTGGCGAACGGCAGCTTCCATTCGAGCACTCGATCCCACGGCTTGAACCAGTGCAGCTCGCTGGCGATCCTGGCCCAGAAACCTTCCGGGTCGTCCTTGGCTTCCTTATATAAGCGCTCATATTCGGCCCGGCTCTTGATCTGGGCCCCGGCGCGAAACTCGTCGGGCGGCTCAAAGACGCGCTGCTCCTTAAGCACGGAATCGATGGCGTTCGTTGACATGGCTTTCCATAGCATATCGCCGATCGAACGCGGCATTAAACGCCGGACCGAGCGCAAGCAGGCCCGCGGTGTAGAATGAGTTGCACGTAACCTGACGCTCGCGTAGCCGTCCGTGCGTCTAATTCACGGAGCAAAATATGAAGAACTTCCTCATCGGCTTGGTAGTCGGCGTTCTGCTGTGCGGCCTCACGGCCTTGATTCTGGTCTTCGCCATGGTTCGCTTTGCCGGCTCGTTTGCCAACCGGCCGGTGAGTGTCGCCGACGGCTCCACGCTGGTGCTCACGCTGGAAGGCGATGTGCCGGAGCGCTTGTCGGCCGATATTCCGATTCCGTTTCTCCAAAACCAGACTCCGTTGTCGGTGGAGCAAGTTTGGGACACGTTTCGCAAGGCTGCCGCCGATCCGCGCATTCACGGAATCCTGTTCGAACCGCGCGGGCTCAGCATCGGATGGGCCAAAATGCAGGAAATCCACGACGAGATTCTGCAATTCAAGAAATCCGGTAAGCCGATCATCACGTATTTGCATGGCCCGAGCGCGCGCGAGTATTATCTGGCGGCGGCCACCGACAAAATTTTCATTTCTCCGGAGGATTCCCTCGATCTGAAGGGCCTGCGCGTCGAGTCCATGTATTTCAAGGACACTCTCGACAAAGTGGGCGTCAAGGCGGACGTGATTCATGCGGGCAAATACAAGGACGCCGGCGATATTCTCACACAGACCTCGATGACGCCGGAAACGCGTGAAGTTTTGAACGACATTCTCGATCAGTACTACGGAAACCTGATCGCGACGGTGGCCCAAGACCGCAAGAAGCAGCCGGATGCCGTGCGAGCATTGATCGACGACGGTCCGTTCCTGGCGCGCGATGCCGCCGCCGGCGGTTTGATCGATTCGCTCGGTTACGAAGACCAGGCCGTTTCAGAGATGCAAACTCGCTTGAAGCAGACCGAGCTGCAAAAAATAGGGGGCAAGGCTTATCTGAAAGTTCCGCTGCTCTCGGCGGGCGGCGGCCACAGAATCGCACTCATCGTCGGAGATGGAATGATTACGCAGGGCAGCGGCAACGAGACTGCCGACGACGAAAGTTTCACTGCCACCGGGTTCATCAAGCTGCTGAAGCAGGTGGAGAACGATTCGTCCATTCAAGGTGTAATCCTGCGCATCGATTCGCCCGGCGGCGATGCCGTGGCGTCCGACGACATGCTGCACGAAGCCAAGATCCTCAGCAAGAAGAAGCCGCTGGTGATTTCGATGAGCGACGAAGCCGCGTCGGGCGGGTATTATGTGGCTGCTACCGGCGATCCGATTATTGCTTATCCGAACACGCTCACCGGATCGATCGGTGTGATTTTCGCGCGGCTCAATCTGCACGGCTTGTACGACAAGATCGGAGTGAACAAGCAACTGCTGTCGCGTGGCCGCTATGCCGACATCGATTCCGACTATGCCCCGATGAGCGACGACGAGCGCAAGAAGATCGCGGGCCAAATCGACGCCTTTTACCGCGCCTTTGTCGGGCATGTGGCGGAGGGACGCAAGAAGCCATTCGACCAGATTGAGCCCCTGGCGCAAGGGCGGGTTTGGCTAGGAGCGCAAGCCAAACAGAATGGGCTGGTGGATCAATTGGGCGGCCTCGATCGCGCGATCGAAATCCTGAAGCAGCAAGCGCATCTGTCGCCGTCCGACCGCGTCACTTTGGTTCCCTACCCTGGGCGGCGTACCGTCTTCGATATGCTGTTCAGCCGCGCAGATCCCACCGCCGAAGTCCAAATGCGAATGGAAAAGATCGTAGGCAAACTTCCCTTCCAGGCTCTCTCGCAACGGGGGTTCTTGAAATTAATGCCGTATTCCATCAGCATTCATTAATTTCCTGTGAGGCGGCCCCCCAACCGCCGCCCCACAAATCGCGAGAACGACCGGACTAAACTAGCGGGTTCCCACCGGTTCCACTCCGTGCGTACTCGTGCTCTTTTCACCGGCTGAGGCGATGTCTTCCGCGCCGGTCGCCTTCAGAAGCTCCTTGGCCCGCGAAATCTCGTCCGAAATGTCGCAGTGCACCGATAGCAGCACGCCGCCATCTTTCACTCGACCCTCATAGCGCTTGGCTTCATATTCCGGGATTCCCATCCCAACCAGTGCGCCAATCAATCCGCCGACGGCCGCGCCCGCGCCCAATCCAGCCATGGCGCCCATGATTGGACCGGCTGCGATGAAGGGGCCGACACCAGGAATCGCGAGCGCTCCAATGCCGGCCAGAAGGCCCAGCGTTCCGCCTACGACACCGCCCGTGGTGGCGCCGGTTGCCGTGCCTTCCGGAGCCTTGGTGTTCTTCTCGTGCGCGAACTCTTTCGTGCTCTGGTTATCGGGCAACAGCACCGAAATGTCGTTGCTCGAAAAGCCCGCCGCCATGATGCGATCGACAGCGCGCTCTGCTTGCATAATGTTCTTATAGATACCGAAAACCGCCGTATTTTTGCCTGCCATGTTTGATTCTCCTTGTTTGATTTGGAAATTATGAACGCCAGCTACTACGTTTTTTGGAGGCGCTTGCCTCCCTGCTCCAACTGTTTTCCGGCTTTGTGCGCCGCGTCTTTTGATTTCTCGGCGACCACGTCGACTGCCTTTTTCGTGGCCTCGGCCGCGTCGTCGATTTTGTCCTTCAGCTTGTCCTTCATGTCGCTCATTGTTTTGCTCTCCTCGCTCGCTGGTTAGAGGCGCAGAGTAGATGAGTGTTACAGAAAGCTTTTGAGGCGGGCAGGAAATTGAACTTGCGAGGGTAAGGAAAGAGCGATGGCGCTTAACAATCGGGTATCATCACGCTTTTCAAAGATGCCTATCGCCCGAATCGGCGCGTTGAATAGCACAGAGCCGAAGGGCTGCCCGCAGGGTCAGTCCCTACTGAGGTTTCATTAACGACAGCGCCGCCACCCGCCCCGCACCCAATAAAGCCGTTTTGTCGTTGGTGATCACGCGTACCGGGACATCCTTCAGCGTCCCGCCCAAGCGTCCTTTCCCGGTAAACGCCTTCATGAATGCCGGGCCGCTCAGCTTGCGGATGATCTTCGGCGCGATCCCGCCGCCCACATAGATCCCGCCCGTGGCAAGCATCTTCAATGTCAAGTTGCCGGCCTCCGCGCCATACAGCGAAACAAAAATATCCAGCGCCTGAACGCAAATATCCGATGTTCCTTCGAGCGCCGATTTCGAGATCGCGGCCGACGGATCGCCTTTTCCGATCTGCTCGGCCAGCCACGCCGGCTCTTCGCCGCGCCCAGTGTCGCGCAGGAACTCATAAATATTATGGAGTCCCGGACCCGATAGCACTCGCTCATAGCTGACGTGTTCGAAGCGTCCCAGCAAGTATCGAAGCAGCTCCACTTCCAGATCGGTGCGGGGCCCGAAATCCGTATGCCCGCCTTCGGACGGGAACGGATGATAAACACCCTCGGCGTCGGCGTAGAGACCCGCTTCGCCTAAACCAGTGCCCGCCGAAATCAGAGCCCGATTCCCGGCCGGATGCGCGATCCCCGGATTCAGCACCACGAAATCCGATTCGGCTAGCAGCGCGATCCCGTGCGCATTCGCGTACAGATCGTTGATCAGGTGCACTTGCTCCAGGCCGAGCTCGGCGGCCATGTGGCGCGTGTCCACCACCCACGGCAGATTCGCCGTTTCCACGCGGCCATTCACCACCGCGCCCGGCAATCCAAAACAGGCGGCATCCGGGGTCTGCTTGTGAACGTCCAAGAACTTCCGAACGATTTCCGCCGGCCCCGAAAATTGCGGGCTGGGATATATCTCGATTTGCCCAGGCTGCAGACGATCCGGCGTTCCCTCAAAGAACGCGAGGCGGGTGTTGGTCCCGCCTATATCACCCGCCAGGATCATTACTCATTGCTCCAGTGGCGATGATCCTTGGTGAGCATTTCGTCGGCTTCGTGCGGTCCCCAAGTTCCCGCGGCGTAGTTCGGAAACCGGCGCGGCGGCAACGCTTCCCATACATCCAAAATGGGCGCCACTACATGCCAAGCCGTCTCCACCATGTCCGATCGTTGGAACAGCGTGGCGTCACCCAGCATGCAGTCATACAGCAACCGCTCGTATCCGGTTTGCGGCGTAGCCTTGAAATAATCGGTGTAGTTGAAATTCATGTGCACGCCGCCGATCTGCACCACCGGGCCGGGGATCTTGGCGCCGAAACTCAGTGAAATGCCTTCATCGGGCTGCAAGTGCAGTGTTAGTCGATTCGGCTCCAGCTTGTCCACGGCCGTCTTCCGGAACAAAATGAACGGCGCACGTTTGAACTGAATCACAATCTTCGTGGAGCGCTCAGGCAGCCGTTTTCCGGTGCGCAGATAGAACGGCACATCCGCCCAGCGCCAGTTGTCGATGAACAGCTTCATCGCCACGAACGTTTCGGTGCGCGATTCCGGCGACACAAACGCCTCGGACCGGTACCCCGGCACTCGACTGTTGCCTTCCACGCCTTCGCCATACTGGCCGCGAACCGTGCGCGTCAACACTTCTTCGTCCGTCATCGGCGAAAGCGCCTTCAGGATCTTGGCCTGCTCGTCGCGCACCACGTCCGCATCGAATGAAACGGGCGGCTCCATCGCGGTCAGCGAGATGAGCTGGAAGATGTGGTTGGGCACCATATCACGCAGCGTCCCGGCTTTTTCGTAGTACCCGCCGCGTTGCTCCACGCCCACCGTCTCTGCCACCGTGATCTGGATGTGATCGATGTAACGCCGGTTCCAGATCGGCTCGAAAATACCGTTGGCGAAGCGGAACACCAAAATGTTTTGGACCGTCTCCTTGCCCAGGTAATGATCGATGCGATAGATCTGCTTTTCGTCCAGAACCTGCCGGATTTCCTTGTTCAGCGCCACCGCCGATTCGTAATCGTGCCCGAACGGCTTCTCGATGATCACTCGCCGCCAGCCCTGATCTTCCTTCACCAGGCCCGCATTGCCCAGCTGCGTAATGATCGGACCAAAGAAGCTGGGCGCCGTCGCCAGATAGTAAAAGTAATTGCTGCGCGTGCCGTGCTCTTTGTCGATCTTCACCAGCAGCTCACTCAGCGCCTCATAAGCCTTGGGATCGGCAAAGTCGCCCGAATGGTAGTAAATGCGCCGCGAAAACCAATGCCACAGATCGGGATCTACCGTGGTGGTGGCGAATTCGCCGATCTCCTTGCCGATCTCGTCGCGGAACTGCTCACTGGTCATCTCGTTGCGCGCAAACCCCACCAGCGCGAATTCCTTGGACAAAAGATTGTCCTTCGCCAGGTTATAGAGCGCCGGGATGAGTTTGCGCTTGGTCAAATCGCCAGACGCGCCAAAAATCACCATGACGCACGGATCGCCGGGGCGGCCCGCGCCAAGAATTCCCTTAGAAGCTATGTCGTCTGCCAGCTGCATTCGTCACCTTTCTATTACGCCAACGCCTTCGCGATCGCCGATTCCAACGTCTTTTAAACCACTCTCCACGTCGTGCAAATGCACGCCCACGCCGTCTTCATCCACCAGCCGCTTCAATTCGCCCCCGGCGATCAGACTGCGCCGGATGTAATCCAGCCACGCGGACTGCCCGTACCTGCTCACCTCGCGCAAAGGATTCGTAGTGCTCGCCGGTGTGGTTGTAGTGGTGGCCATGGTATGTCCTCCCGCACTCGTGCTCTCCAACTACTGCGGCTTTAGAATCTCTTCCTTTGCAGCCGCTACCACCGCATCGGGTGTGAAGCCGAATTTCTTTTGCAGCTCCTTGAGCGGCGCCGACGCGCCAAAGGTATGCATCCCAATCCGCCGTCGCGCGTAGCGATCCCATCCGAATACCGACGCCTGCTCCACCGACACCCGCGCATGCACATCATGCGGCAGCACGCTGTTCTGATAAATGTAGGATTGTTGTTCAAACAGCTCCCACGATGGCATGCTGACAACCCGCGCTTTTACTCCCTCGGCCGTGAGTTTTTCGTACGCGTCCACGCAGAGCCCTACTTCGCTGCCGGTACCGATCAGAATCACCTCGGGTTTGCCGCCCGGGGCATCGGCCAGAATATAAGCTCCGCGCGCGACCCCAGCCGCGGGTGCGTACTTCGTGCGATCCAGCGTCGGCATGTTTTGCCTCGAAAGAATGAGACACACCGGCTCATGCCGGAGTTGCACAATAACTCGCCATGCCTCGGCCACTTCGTTGGGATCGCCCGGCCGCATTACGATCAGGCCAGGAATCGCGCGCAGCGAAATCAACTGCTCCACCGGCTGATGCGTGGGACCATCCTCGCCCACGCCGATCGAATCGTGCGTGAATATAAAGATGACCGGAATCTCCATCAGAGCGCTCAACCGAATGGGCGCCCGCATGTAATCGCTGAAGATTAGAAAGCCCGAACCATAGGGCCGGAGCTTCGAGAGCGACAGTCCATTTAAGATCGATCCCATGGCGTGCTCGCGAATACCGAAATGCAGGTTCCGCCCGCCGTAACTGTTCGCTTCCAGGTCGCCCGCGCCTTCAAACGTCAACCGCGTTTTTGTCGACGGAGCCAGATCGGCCGCGCCCCCAATCAGCCAGGGCAGATGCTGCGCCACCGCGTTTTGCACTTTCGCCGATGCATCGCGCCCGGCCATGCCCTTCGGATCCGCGGGAAACGTCGGTATCGCCGAATCCCAGCCCTCCGGCAACTCGCGCTTCTGGATCTTGTCCAATTGGCTCGCGAGTTCGGGGTACTGCTTGGCATACTCCGCGAATTTCGCCGTCCAAGCTTCGCGTCCCTCGCGCCCGCGCTTGCCCAGATGCTCCTTGAAGCGATCGTACACGCCATCCGGCACCAGAAACTTCGCGTCCTCCGGCCACCCGTAATTGCGCTTCGTCCCCCGGATCTCTTCCTCGCCCAACGGCTCGCCATGCGCCGCGCTGGTGTCCTGCTTGTGCGGCGCGCCATATGCGATATGGCTATCCACAATGATTAACGTGGGACGGTCTGTCGTCGCCAGAAACGTGCGGAAAGCCCGCGCCAGCATTTCTTGATCGTTGGCATCGCCCACTCGCAGCACGTTCCAGCCATAGCCCAGGAATCGCGTCGCCACATCCTCACTGAACGCGAGCGACGTGTTGCCCTCTATCGTGATGTGGTTGTTGTCGTAAATCCAGCACAGGTTCGAGAGCTTCAGGTGCCCCGCCACCGATGCCGCTTCCCCGCTGACGCCTTCCATCATGCAGCCGTCGCCTGCCAGCGCGTAGGCGTTGAAATTCACCATCTCGAAGCCCGGGCGATTGAAATACTGCGCCATCCAGCGCGACGCCAGCGCCATGCCCACGCTCGTGGCCACGCCTTGCCCCAACGGCCCGGTTGTGGTTTCGATGCCCGACGTCCAGCGATACTCCGGATGCCCCGGGCACTTGCTGTTGAGCTGGCGGAAATTCTTGATGTCGTCTAACGACACACTCGGTGTCCCCAGCCGCTCGTACTCCGGGTCCACCGCCTTCACCTGGCTCAAGTGCAGCATCGAATAAAGCAGCATCGACGCATGCCCGCACGACAGCACAAAGCGGTCACGATTCGGCCAAATGGGATCCTCCGGATCGAACCTCAGAAACTGCTGCCAGAGCGTGTAGATCACCGGCGCCATAGCCATCGGCGTGCCAGGATGGCCGGAGTTCGCTTGTTGAACCGCATCCATGGACAGGGTGCGGATTGTATTGATACAAAGCTGATCGACTGCATCCGAAGACGCTTGCCGTTGTGCCGGCTGCGTGGAGGTAGACATGGGACGTTATGAACCCTCCGCGGTTCACGGAGCGCCGAGCCGTGGGACTAACTCGTCCGCTCTCTGTCCGAGCATTGTAGCAAGTCGCTCGACCCCGGCAATGAATATCCGGTTTCCTAAGGCTTTTTCCCTCGGGTCCCTACTTAGGCGGCGGTGGCACCGGCCAATTCCCGTCGAACGGCGGCCAGTTCGGCGCCATCGTTTCTTGCTCCGGATACGACATCGCGCTGTACACCGCCCGTATCTTGCCCTGCTCGATCACAAACCACTCGCTGAACAAATTGCGCCGCATCGCCACGCCCGGCTTGCGTTCGAACAGGCCCACGCTCAGCACCACGCCCGCTTCCTCGTCCACGATCGGATAGCGCCGCGCCGTCACGGCGAAAATGTTGGCCATCGCGCCCGGGGACGTGCAGTCCGTCATACCCCCGCTCGGGATCGGCCGCTGCGTGGTGAGGACGCCATTTTCCAGGCGAATGCATCCCGGATGCGCGATGATGAGCGAGCCGTCATGCGCGGTCAGTCCGTCAAAGTAGCTGTTGGTGATCGCGATCATGTCCGCACGCGATAGCCGCTCGCTTTTGGGAACCACGCGCTCCGCCGGCGGATGCGCCGTGAGGTTGTCGGGATCGTGGAACGATGCATTGGCTTGCGCGCCGGCCCCCGTCCCGATCCCCGGATCGCCCTTCCGCGCCAGGTGCCACTCGGCCTCGCTGATTTTGTGGTCGTCGATTTTCAACCGCACCGTCACCACCGCGGTGCCGCTCTCTTCTTCGATCGTCCCGAAATAGGCCGCCTGCCCGCTTTCGGTATCGAAATATCTGCGCTGCATTTTGCCGAGAGCCTTCGCGCTTTGCCACACCCCCGCGCCCGGGCGCCTGGCTATCGCGTTCTGCGTTTCGCGATATCCCACCGTAAGCGACGCCGCTGCTGGATTATGCGCAACCACGGCGTTGAGATA
>DATHMO010000149.1:0-4866 GCA_035486995.1 Bryobacteraceae bacterium | reverse complement strand
CCCTTATGTCGAATCACAGAACGCGCTGGATATTCTGGCTGGTGGGGACTGCTGAATCTGGTGCCGTTTGGTTCGCTCGTCTGGGCCTATTTCCTGGCTTTCACCAAATGGCCTCGTGACTCATCGCACGGTTGAGTCGGGACCGCCGCCTGGGCAACCCCGCACAACCGTGGTACCAATGAAAAGAGGTGCGGGATGCGATCTAGCATTCGGCTCGGACGGCTCTTCGGTATCGAAGTCGGGCTCCACTACAGTTGGTTCCTCATCGCGCTTCTGATCACCATGTCGCTGGGCTCCCAATTCCAGGCGACCCATAAAGACTGGGGATCGAACACGATCTGGGCGCTCTCCATTCTGACGTCGCTGTTTTTCTTCATCACGCTGCTCGCGCATGAAATGTCACACGCACTGGTAGCGCGGTCGCGCGGAATCACCACGAAAGCGATCACGCTATTCGCCCTCGGCGGCGTCGCTCAGATCGAAAAAGAGCCGGAAGACGCCAAGACCGAGTTCCTGGTTGGCGCTGTCGGCCCGTTTTCGAGCGCAGTGATCGGCGCAATTTCGCTCGGCATCGCTTGGGCCCTCGGATGGCGCATGGGATCGGCGCCGGAAACTCCGCTGCACGCCATGTTGGTCTGGCTGGCGTACATCAATCTTTCGCTCGCCGCCTTCAACCTGATTCCGGGTTTTCCCCTCGACGGCGGACGTGTCCTGCGCTCAATCTTATGGCTGTCCTCGGGCAATCCGTTGCGCGCTACCCAACAGGCCGCGACCGTCGGCAAAGTTATCGCGCTGCTATTTATCGCGTTCGGAATTTTCCGCTTCTTCGGCGGCGCGGGTTTCGGCGGACTCTGGATCGCCTTCATCGGATGGTTCCTGATGCAAGCCGCATCGGCCAGCTACAGCTCGGTTGCGCTCACTGAAGGCTTGAAGGGCGTCCAAGTGCGCGACATCATGACGAGCGACTGCGTCACGCTCGACGGCAACATGAACGTCGAGCAGTTCGTCGAGAATTACCTGCTGCGTTCTGGCCGCCGCTGTTTTGTCGTCCAGCAAAACGGCGAGATTTCAGGCTTAGTGACGCCTCACGAAATCAAGGAGATCGATCGGCCGCGCTGGCCCTTCACGACGCTCGTGGACATCATGCGTCCGCTCGATGAGCTTCACACGGTCGCCCCAACCACGCCGGTGATGGAAGCGCTCGAGACCATGGGACGCGACGATGTCAACCAGTTGCCGGTGGTCAGCGGTAAGCATTTGGATGGCGTGGTAACCCGCGCCAACGTCGTCGATTTTCTCCACACCCGGGCCGAGCTGAGGCACTGAGATTTCAGTCCGCAAACGCAGCGTAAACTTTGGTAAAGTAGGCCCAGTGCGACACGTTTTCGTCGCAGCCCTGGCGCTGTGCTGCTTCGCTGCTTCCAAGGACGATCAGGAATTTAACGGCCGATGGGACATTACCGCCAACGGGTTGGCGGCTCCGCGCGGCTGGTGGCTGGAAGTGTCGGGCGCGGGATCGGACAGTCTCAAAGGCAAGTTCCTGGGCTCGCCGATGGGTTTGCTCGACGAGATCCCAAAGCTGTCCATTTCCGAGGGCGAACTTCGTTTTGCGGTGGAAGCCCATTTCCGAAAAGATCACAATCTGGAAAAGGGTCTGTACTGGGCTCGGCTGGAAGACGGAAAGCTCAAAGGCACATTTGAAATCGAAGGCGATCCGTCTTCGTACCTGGAGTGGACCGGTGTTCGCGCACCGGCGCTGGCCGACCGGGACGACGGAACATGGAAGCGCGGCGATCCGGTGGCGCTGTTCAATGGGCACGATTTGGCGGGCTGGGAAGCGGTGCCGCCCGCGCATCTGACAGGATGGGTGGTGAAAGAAGGCGTTCTAACCGCGCTTTTCGGCGCGACCGATTTGGTTTCCGACAAGAAATTTTTCAACTTCGTAGTGGACGCCGAATACCGGATGGAACCGCACAGCAATAGCGGCATCGGATTACGCGGCCGCTATGAGGTCCAGCTCACCGACGATAGTGATCGTCCGCCATCGAATCGCACCACTGGTTCAATTTTGGGCCGGATCGCTCCCACGCTCAATGCCGACCGGCCCGCCGGCGAGTGGCAGATGCTCGCGATCCGATTAGTGGGCCGCGAAGTGACCGTGATCCTGAACGGCGTTCGCGTCATCAACCGGCAGAGCATCGAAGGTCCGACCTCGATCGCAATCGATTCGAACGAAGCTGAACCCGGGCCTATTTTGTTGCAAGGCACTCGCGGCGCGGTGGAGTTTCGGCGCATTGTGGTTTATCCGCTCACCAGGAAGCCTTGAGCAAAGAGACCTCGAAGCAAGCCCGGCAGTATCGCGTGCGAGGACGCGTGCAAGGGGTCGGATTTCGTTATTTCGTGGAACAGTCGGCGAACGCGCTTGGTGTGCGGGGCTGGGTTCGCAACGACGATGACGGGAGTGTGGAAGTGTACGCCGTAGCGACTCCCGAGCAACTTTCCGAATTAGCGGGATTGTTGTGGAAAGGGCCGCGTTGGGCCGAAGTTCGCGGTGTGGATGAGACCGAAGCGCCGCTGGAAAATCACTCGGGATTTTTCGTAAGGCAATAGCCAGCTTATCCGTGTTAATCGGTGTTCATCTGTGGCCGATTATCAGCGGTCACAATAAAGCAAAATGTCTGAGCCACGGATTAACACAGATACTGTGGCTGAAGCTTAGCAAGGAGTTCAAATCCCCGGCGCTGAGACTGTTTTCGTTTCAAACTTCGCTGCCCCTCTGAGGCGTGTTGGAAATGGTGTATCGACGGGAACATTGACGACTCGGGCTACTCAAATGCGAAAGAGGCTCTAGCCGCGCTGCAAGAGCACATCAACTCAGATCCACACTAACCCAGCAAGCGGGCGGCGTCTTTCGAGAAGTAAGTCAAGATGAAATCGGCGCCGGCGCGACGAATCGCGGTCAGCGATTCGATGATCGTGCGGTCGCGGTCCAGCCAGCCGTTGTTGATGGCCGCCATCATCATGCTGAACTCGCCGCTCACCTGATACGCTCCGAGCGGCGTCGGGAAACGCTCGCGGGCTTCGCGAATGATGTCCAAGTACGGCATGGCCGGCTTCACCATGATCGCGTCTGCGCCTTCTTCCAAATCGAGTTCGATCTCGCGCATGGCTTCGCGTGCGTTGGCCGGATCCATTTGGTAGCTGCGCCGGTCGCCGAATTGTGGCGTGGATTCGGCCGCTTCGCGAAACGGTCCGTAAAACACCGATGCATATTTCGCGGCGTACGACACGATCGGAGTGTTGACGAAACCAGCCGCGTCCAGCGCTTTGCGAATCGCTGCCACTCGGCCATCCATCATGTCGCTGGGAGCAATGAGATCGGCGCCGGCGCGGGCGTGCGATACCGCGGCTTTTGCCAGCCACTCGAGCGTCGGATCGTTTTGCACTTCGCCGTCGACAACCAGCCCGCAATGGCCGTGGCTGGTGTACTCGCAATTGCAAACGTCGGTCATCACCAGCAGCTTCGGAACTTCGCGCTTGAGCGCTCGCACAGCCTGCTGCACGATCCCGTCGTCGGCGTAGGCGCCCGAGGCGATTTCATCCTTGGCTTCCGGAATCCCGAACAGAATCACGCCGCCGATGCCGAGCGAGTGAGCTTCAGCGCATTCGGTCACGAGCCGGTCAACCGAAAGCTGGGCATGCCCGGGCATGGATTTGATGTCGCGGCGCACGCCCTCGCCCGGACAGATGAACAGCGGAAGAATAAAATCGCCCGGATCGAGCAAAGTCTCGCGAACCAGGTTGCGCAGAGGCTCGCTCGAGCGCAAGCGCCGCATGCGGTGAACAGGGAAGGCCACTGTTTCAGCCTTCCTGAATCGTGACGGACGTCAATTTGTCGCCTTGGGCAACCTTATTCACAACATCCTGGCCACTGGTGACCTGGCCGAAAATGGTGTGTTTGCCATCCAGCCAATCGGTGGCGATGTGGGTGATGAAAAACTGGCTGCCGTTGGTGTTCGGGCCGGCGTTGGCCATCGAAAGGGAACCGACCTTGTGCTTGTTCGGGCTGCCCTTGGTTTCATCTTCGAACTTGTAGCCGGGGCCGCCGCGGCCGCTGGCCGTTGGATCGCCGCCCTGAATCATGAAGTCGTTAATGACCCGATGAAACACAGTGCCGTCATAGAAGCCTTCGCGGGCCAGAAATACGAAATTGTTGACGGTCTTCGGGGCGTCCTTCGCGAAAAGGTCGCAAACAATTTTTCCTTTGGATGTTTCAAACGTGGCCGTGTACTTGTGGGCCGGGTCAATCGCCATCGCGGGCGGTGCTGAATATTGCTTGGACATAGATTCAGTGTAGTCTGGCGGCGGTCAAAGGCGCAGGTCGCGGCCGGTCATCTCTTTGGGTTGATTTTCGCCCAGGAAACTGAGAACGGTGGGCGAGATGTCCTGGAGCGCGCCGCTCGACCGCAAACGCGCGCCGGCTTCATCGACCAAAATGAATGGAACCGGATTCAAGGTGTGGTAAGTGTGCGGCCCTTTGGTGACGGGATCGATCATCGTCTCGGCGTTGCCGTGATCGGCCGTGATGATCCACGATCCGCCCGAGCGGCGCAGCGCTGCATAGATTTCGCCGAGCCCCGCATCGACTGCTTCCACCGCTTTCACAGTCGGAGCCATTTTCCCCGAATGGCCGACCATGTCGGCGTTCGCGTAGTTCATAACGATGACGTCGAAGCTTCGCTGGTCGATGGCCTTGACCACCACTTCGGTGATTCCGGCCGCGCTCATTTCCGGCTTCAGATCGTACGTCGCGACTTTCGGCGATGCCACCAACTCGCGGCTCTCGCCAGGATACGGTTGTTCGTT
>DATHMO010000148.1:0-5952 GCA_035486995.1 Bryobacteraceae bacterium | reverse complement strand
CTGAATGTCACCGACAAAGCCGGGAACAATCGCGGCATCGGATTGTCGGGGCATCAGGTCCGGCAGGTTCGCGAGCTGAGTTCGATCGAGAGCATCGTCGCGATGCAGGGCTGGAGCCTGACCACCACCGACACGGACCTGCCCGAAAATGTGGAAGGCAATTACATGACGCCGAATGCCGCCACCCACCTTGGCGTACAGGCTCTGATTGGCCGCACGCTGATTCCATCCGACGCTCCCGAAGGACACGACCCCCAGCCCGTAGTGGTGCTCGGCTATAAATTTTGGCAGCGATATTACAACGGCCGCACGGACATCCTGGGACAGACGTTGCGGCTGGTTCACAAACCCTACACGATCGTGGGCGTGATGCCGCCGCGGTTCACTTGGCAGGGCGGCGAAGTCTATTTGCCGTTGAGCCTAAAAGACTCGCCCGGATTAACCTATTGGTGCTCGCTGAGGCTGAAGCCCGGCGTCAGCAGAGCGGCCGCTAACGCGCAACTGCAGCCGATCCTGGAAGAATATGCCAGGGAAGCGCCCGAGAATTTTCCGCTCGGCTTTCGAGTGAAACTCCGCGATCTCAACGACTGGGTGGAGCGGCGCATGGGCCCAACCTTGGGATTGCTATTTGGCGGCGTAGCCCTGATGCTTCTGATCGGCTGCGCCAACGTCTCCATTCTGCTGCTCGCGCGAGGCGCCAATCGCCGGCAGGAGTTGGCAGTCCGGGCATCGGTGGGCGCGACCCGGGGACGAATTGCGCGCCTGCTGCTGACCGAGTCGCTGGCCTTGTCGCTCTGCGGCGCGATCACCGGCGTGCTGTTGGCCGGCCTGCTGGTGAAATTGATCACGCGATGGCTTTCCCCGAATACTTTCCCGAGTGAAGCGGCCATCGGTATCAATGTCGCGGTTCTGATCTTCAGCACGGCGGTTGCGATCCTCACTGGCGTCCTGTTTGGGCTCTCGCCTGCACTACAGCTTTCGCGTCCGGATCTTGCGCCGACGATGGCGGGATCACGGCGGACTACCGGCGGCCAGCGGAGCAAGCGCACCCACGGCTTTCTCGTCGCGTCGCAAGTGGCTCTCACGCTGATCCTGTTAACCGGCGCCGGTGAAGCGATTCTCGGTTTTATCCGACTCATGCAGGCCGATCTCGGCTACGATCCGCATCACACCATGTCCGTCGGAATTCCGGTACATGACAACACACACATGGAATGGGCCAACCGGATGCAGTATTTCGAACAGCTGCGCGAAAAAATCGGCTCGCTCGGCGAAGTGGTGTCGGCCGGCATTTCCACCAACGCCACGCCGCCCTCCAACGGCTGGGACACGCGATTCGAGATTTTCGGCCAATCTCAGTTGCAGGAGCAACAGGCCCGCACCAATTTTGTTAACTCGGAATATTTTTCGGTGTTGCATATTCCTTTGGCCAGCGGCAGATTGTGGACTCACGACGAAATCGTGCGCGGCGCACGCCTGGCGGTGGTGAATGAGACCCTGGCTCAACGCTATTGGCCGCGCGGAAATGCTGTCGGGCAGCAGATACGCGTCCCACAGCTTAAGACGCAGCCGCCGTACCAACTGGATGTCCCTGGGAGCGACAGCTGGATGCAGATCGTGGGTGTGGTGCCGGACGTTCGCGACGATGGAATCGGCAAGCCCGTGAAGCCCGGGATCTACATGCCCTATTCAATACAGATGGGGATGTGGACGCAGATCTTAGTACGCACAACCGGGGAGCCGCTGGCGATTCTGAGGGAGGTCCGCGCGAAAGTGCGTGAGGTGGACCCTGACCAACAAGTGGAAGGGCAAATACGAAATCTGGATCAGTGGATCATGAACCAGCCGGAGTTCGTGGGTGCACGGCTCACCATGATCCTGCTGGGCGGGTTTGCGGTTCTGGCGCTGGCGCTTTCTGCGTTCGGACTCTACAGCGTGGTCTCGCACGTCGTGGCGCAGCGAACCAATGAATTCGGAATTCGTATGGCGCTTGGGGCGCAACCTGGCGACGTGCTGCGTCTGGTCCTTCGTTCCACTTGGGTCACCGTGGGATGCGGACTGGTGCTGGGAGCGGCGTTGAGCTTCGCGCTCTCGCGCCTAATGTCGAATTTGACGCCGCAAGCGGCCAGCGACCCTGCGATCTTAGCGGGCGTGATCGTGCTGCTCGCCGCGACAGCCACGGCCGCATGCCTGATACCGGCGTTGCGTGCATCGTCGATCGATCCGATGAAGGCTTTACGCTTTGACTGACTGTGGGACAGACGCCCGCGCCCGCGACAACACAAAATCGGTCTGCAGCTTGCGCCACGGCTCGTCGACCTTCTTGCCATCCGGCGCCACGCCCGGCGCTTCGCGCGTGAAATCGCGAATCAGTGAATTCTTCACCGCGAACACCGCGTCGCTATCCAGATACTGATCGCCATCCACGAAGACGTGCGTCACCAGCGTCTCATGCCCTTCGGCGATGATCATGAAATGCACGTGCGCCGGCCGATACGGATGCCGCAACGATGCCTTCAACATTTCGCCCACCGTGCCGTCATAGGGGATCGGATAATAGCGCGGCATGATGGTCCAAAACCGGTAGCGCCCCTTGGCGTCGGTGTGGAAGCGCGCCCGCAGCGTCGGCTCATCGAGCTCCGGCAGCTGCACGTCGTAGAAACCTTCGGCGTCGGAGTGCCACACATCCACGATCGCGTTCGCCACCGGCTGGCCGTCGTCCCCAGAGAGTATAGTTCCCTCCATAAATAGCGGCTCGCCCTTCGCCCCTCCGCGAATATCGGCGCCGAACTCGGCTTCCGGCGGATTCTGGACATAGAACGGACCCATCACCGTGCTCTCCGTAGTTCCCGGCGCGAAGCGATGATTGATCGCGTCCACCAGCATGGAAACGCCCAGCGTGTCCGAAAGCAGGATGAACTCCTGGCGTTTATCGGTGCACAGCTTTCCGGTGCGCGTCAGGTAATCGATAGCCTGCGCCCATTCGGCCTCGGTCGGCTCTACATCGCGGACGAAATCGTGCATGTGCTGCACCAGGCTGGTCATGATTTTCTTGAGCCGCGGATCGGGCGTGTCCTTGTAGCGGTCAATCACCGCGGCCGTAATGTTGTTCTCGTCGAAATCGCGCATTCCTGTGTGATACCCTCGCAAACGGTTATGAAGATCTTCCTCGCAGTGGTCCTCGCTAGCGCACTTGTTCCTTCGGCGCCCGCCGCCGATCCCTTTTACGTTGGTACGTGGAAGATCACCTCGGCCATTGTCGCACCCTGGCAAGTGGATCGGCCCTACGGCTCCGACGTCGCCGAAATGAAAACGCTGGTGAATAGGACTGTGGTGATTCAGCCCAAGGCCATCCTCGGACCGCGGCAGGTGGCCTGCAAAGCGCCCAATTATCGGGTCAAAGATTATCCGGCCGACATGCTGTTCCAAGGCGCGTTCGGCGAGATGCAGCGCGGCGACAAATCCGCCGATCCCGTGAAGATCGCCGCTGGGCTGGGGTTCCGCGGGAAATCATGGAAGACGCTTGAAACCGGCTGCGGCAACGAACTCGATTATCATTTTCTTGATCCAGCCACCGCAGCTTTCGGCCTCAACAATTACGTCTACATACTGAAGAAGCAATGACGGATTGAAGTAATGAACGCCGCGCTCGATCGCCAACTCGCCTACGTCATCTTTCGCCTCACGCTCGGCATCAATATTCTGGTGCACGGCGCGGGGCGCATCTTCGGTCCGGGCGCCGAGGCTTTCGCGTCCACCACGGGCGCTGAATTCAGCAAGACCGCGCTGCCCGCCGGCCTGGTGTACGCGTTTCTCGTCGTTCTGCCTTTCGCCGAGTTGGTACTTGGCGCGCTCACGACGCTCGGTCTCTTCACGCGCTGGACGCTGGCGCTGGGCGGTCTGATGATCGCTGTTCTCGTCTTCGGCACGGCCATGCGAAGCGATTGGAACACTGTTGGCGTGCAGATGATCTACGCGATCACGTATTATTTGCTGCTGGTGAATCGTTCGGAGAATCGGTTCTCGGTGGACGCGCTATTTTTCGGGAAGCAAGGTTAAGCTCTCGATCTCTTTGGCCGCTCCTCTTGCGTTTTGCCTGCGACCAATCGATGTATTTTTAGGCCTCCGCTTCCGCCCGATTCATGTCTCGAGTCGAGATCATTCTGATTAGCCTGCGACGAATAGTGAACGCTGCAAATAGGAGCCTCCCCGAGTTCGTCTGCCCCAATGCGTAGTAACGCTTTTCAATTTGCCCGTGCCGTATATCGAGTCGGACCCTAGACAAATCATCCGCCGGGTCTTACAGCAACCAACAACTGCTTCTACTCGATACAATGTTGAGTTCCAGGAAAAAACACATGACACGCTTCCTCCTCGCTCTCGCTCTCGCGGCCCAAATCCCCCTCGCCGCCGCCACCTGCGAAAGCCTCGCCTCGCTCGCGATCCCACACACCACAATCACGCTCGCGCAGTCCGTCGCCGCTGGTGAATTCACGCTGCCCGCCGGAACTCCAGCAGGATTCCCCGATGCGCCCGCTCCCAATTTCAAGGACGTTCCCGCTTTCTGTCGCGTCTCCGCCATCGCGCGCCCGACCAGCGATTCCGAAATCAAGATCGAAGTCTGGATGCCCGCCTCCGGATGGAACGGCAAGTTTCGCGGCACCGGCAATGGAGGACTCGGCGGCAATCTCAGCTTTCCCGGACTCGCCGCGGCCATGCGTGGAGGGTTCGCCGCCGCGGGTGAAAACACCGGCCACGAGAACGGGTCCGCCTACGCGCTGGATCATCCCGAAAAAATCGTCGACTTCGGCGACCGCGCCGCGCACGAAATGACCATCACCGCCAAAGCCGCCATTGCAGCTTTCTACAGCAGCGCGCCCACGCGATCCTATATGAACGAATGCGGGGGCGGCAGTATCGCCGCGCTCAAGGAAGCGCAGAAACATCCCGAGGATTACGACGGCGTCGTGGTCGGCGGATTCGCCGCGCATCTCACCCATCACACCTTCGCGCAAATCTGGATCTGGCAGGCTACGCACAAGGACGCCGCCAGCGTCATCCCGGCCGCGAAACTTCCCGCCATTCACGAAGCAGCGCTCGCGGCCTGCGATGCCAAAGACGGCGTGAAGGACGGCGTGATCGAAAATCCCACGGCGTGCAAGTTCGATCCCGCGGTGATCCAGTGCAAGGGCCCCGACAGCAACGCCTGCCTCACCGCGCCGCAAGTGGAAGCCGCGCGCAAGCTCTACGCCGGCCCCAAGAATCCGCGCACCGGCGAGCAGATTTATTCGGGGCTCTATCCCGGCAGCGAGCTCGGCTGGGGCCAGCTCACCGGCGACGCGCCCATCGGCATCACTACGGACTTCATGAAGTACTTCGTGCTGAGAGATCCCAACTGGGACTATAAAACGCGCTTCATCAATTTTGATTCGGACGTCGCGGCGGCCGATAAACCCCAAAATCAGCCGGTGAACGCGATCGATCCCGACATCAAGAAGTTCGTCGCGCGCGGCGGGAAGATGATTCTCACCGGCGGCTGGAACGATGCAGGCGTGCCCCCGCTCGAAGCCGTCAACTACTACAACAGTGTCGTGAAAACCATCGGCGCCAAATCCGCGATGAGCGCTGTGCGCTTGTACATGGTTCCTGGGATGGGGCATTGTGGCGGCGGTGAGGGCACCGATCATTTCGATGTGTTCCCCGCGCTTGAAACCTGGGTCGAACAGAAGCAGGCGCCCGAAAATCTGACCGCTTCGCGCATCGAAAACGGCAAAGAAGTCCGCACACGTCCGCTCTGCGCTTATCCCGAAATTGCGGCTTACAAAGGCAGCGGCAGCACCGACGAAGCCGCGAGTTTCACTTGTAAGAAGCCTTAGCGAATCGTTCCCGCAACGCGAGCTTCGTAGATTCATCGACGAACGCCGCATCGATCGCCGCTTTGTTGCAGGCTGC
>DATHMO010000147.1:0-13997 GCA_035486995.1 Bryobacteraceae bacterium | reverse complement strand
ACGAAATCCGGTGAAAAGGCCCACCACCTGATCATTGGTGAAGTGATGCAGGAATAACGAGCTGAACACGAAATCGAAACTGGCCGGCCGAAAGGGCAAGCCGAATGCATTGGCGGCGACCTTGGGATTCGCCGCTTGCGCCAGATGATCGGCCTTATAGTCGAGCGAAGTAACACGCGCCCGCGGAAATCTGCGCCGGATTGCCTCACCCATCCCGCCCGACGCCGCTCCCACGTCCAACACCGAGAAGCTTTCCTGCTTGTCTACCAGACGCGAGAACATTTGCCGCACCACCAGATATCCGCCCAGATAGCGATTGATGCGCTCCAAATCGCGCAGGCTGGCGCGCGCCACGTCGGGAGGCGCGTGGTCCAGCATCTCGGGCACGATCGAGCGCTCGCGTAGAATACTTCCGGCCACCGGCACGCTCCCATGATAAGCTGCGTTTGTCACTCTCTGAAAAAGTCTCGGCTCCGAAAAACTCTCTGTCATGGACATCGTCACTGGTAATTTGGGCTGGATCGAAGCCATCTGCGGCCCCATGTTTTCGGGAAAAAGCGAAGAACTGATGCGGCGGCTCCGGCGCGCCATGATCGCCCGCAAACGAGTTCAGGTTTTTAAGCCCGTCATCGACCAGCGCTATTCTACGGACGAAATCGTATCGCACAACGATTCGCGCATGAAGTCGGAAGTGATCGGGAACGCCTCGGAAATCCTGCCGAATCTGGATTCGCGGACTGAGGTAATTGGCGTCGATGAGTCTAACTTCTTTGGTCCGGACCTGGTGGACGTCGCAACGCATCTAGCCGACAGCGGCAAACAGGTGATCATCGCCGGCTTGGATACCGACTATATGGGCCGACCGTTTTCGCCCATGCCGGACCTGCTCTCGTTGGCCGAAGTGATCACCAAGACGCTTGCCATCTGCGTGCGCTGCGGGAACCCCGCCAAGCATACCCAGCGCCTGGTGGAGTCGAGCGACCTGATCGTGGTAGGCGCCGGCGGACTGTACGAAGCTCGCTGCCGCCGCTGTTTTGAGCCGGGTGTACCGAAGCAGACGTCCCTGGAATTCGCGCCCGTGCGGGCTAAGCCGTAAGCCCCGGAAACCTGGCGCAACCGTTATCCATCCAAAGGGTTGTATAACTGGTACTCTACGGATCAGAGGTCAAATGTCCATTTTCCCCAATCCCAGCCCCGGTGGCTCCGAACCACCGCCCTCTACGCCGCCTGCACCGCCGCCGTACGCCCCACCTCCGGGAGCGCCGCCCTATTACGCCGCCCCGCCGCCTCAACAATACTATGCGCCGCCACCGCCGGCGAGTGACGGGTCGGGATGGAAAATTGGAGTCTTGTTCGGCGTGGTGGTCCTCTTGATCGCCGCCAACGTTTACCTCTACATGCAGTTGGACAAAGTAAAGAAAGAGCTGGTCACCGCCAGCGACTCGGCACAAGCGCGCCTGGATAAGCTGGAAGAAGCGACATCGCTCAGCACGCAGAGCAACCGCCGGACCGTGGAACAGCTCCGCGATCAGTTGGAACGTGCGCGCAGACAAGCGAGTTTGGCGGCCGGTCAGGCCAAGGATGAGGCACTCAAGAAAGTGGATGAGACGCGTGCCGCGCTTGAAGCAGCGCAGGAGCAGGCCAAGCAGCAGCTATCTTCCGACATCTCCAAGGTGAAGGAATCCGCGGACTCGCAATTCTCGCAGGTGGGCACCGAAGTAACCTCGGTGAAGACCGATGTAGCTTCGACCAAGTCGCAGTTGGAAAAGACCGTGGCCGATCTCAAACGCGCCACTGGTGAAATCGACGGGCACAGCGTGCTAATCGCAACCAACGGAAAAGAACTGGCCGCGCTGCAGGCGCTCGGCGAACGCAACTACGTTCAATTCACCATTGCGAAGGCCAAGCAGCCGCAAAAAGTGGGCGACGTCTCTATCCTTTTGAAGCATACCGATCCTAAGAGGCTCCGCTACACGATCGAGCTGACCGCGGACGACAAGACGGTTGAGAAGAAGGACCGCGTGGCGAACGAGCCGCTGCAATTCATGACCTCGAAGGCGAAACAGCCCTACGAGATCGTGGTGAACGACGTGAAGAAGGATGCCATCGTCGGCTACTTGTCGATTCCGAAAGTCCTGAACACACGCAATTAAACGGGTTCTTAGTACCGATAGCGGCGCGGTCCTGGAACCGATGTTCTATGGCGATTACCTGATTCGGGTCTAAGGTTAAGGTGGGGTCAGGAATCATGGAAACGCGGCACGATCTACGTCGCCAGGAGCGGACGCCGTGTGAACACAACGTGACTCTCATCTGGCGAGACGCCCAGGGCGAAAGCAAATTCGCGCATGCCCGCGCCGTCGATATTTCCGAGTCCGGCATGCGGCTGCAGATGCCGGAGGCGCCGCCCGTGCACACGTATGTCACGCTACGAGCAACGAAATTGGGCCTCCTAGGCAACGCTTCCATCCGCTATTGTTTGCGTACAACTGCATCGAAATTTGCCGTGGGCGCGGAGTTTACGGCTGGGCTGCGTTGGACTCCCAAGGCCTGATACGATCGGAGTTCGAGCGCATTTCGAATGACTGACGGCCGCCCTCAACGCTTAGTAGTTGGAATTACCGGCGCCACCGGAGCAATTTTCGGGATTCGTCTGCTCGAGGCGCTGCAGGGATCGAGCGTGGAAACGCACTTGATCGTGAGCAAGTGGGGCGCACACACACTGGCGGAGGAGACGTCCTACACGCTGGATCGTGTGCGGCAAATGGCGACCGTTTCTTATGCGGCGAGCGACCACGGAGCGGCTATATCGAGCGGTTCGTTTGTGACTGCCGGCATGGTGATCGCGCCCTGCAGCATGCGAACGCTGGGAGCGATCTCGAGCGGGCAAGGCGAACATCTGGTACATCGCGCGGCCGACGTGGTTCTCAAGGAGCGGCGCAAACTGGTGCTGTTGGTGCGCGAAACTCCGTTGAACGACATCCATCTGGAGAACATGCTGAAGCTATCGCGCATGGGCGCGGTGATTCTGCCGCCGGTACCGGCGTTCTACAATCATCCGCGATCAATCGAGGAGATGGTGGATCATATCGTGATGCGCACACTGGATCAGTTCGGTATCCATACCGATCTGGCTGAGCGTTGGGGCAGCGAAGTGGCCGCTCCTACGCACCGCGCTTAGCTTTCAGCTCCGCCAACAGGCGCGTCACCTCCTCTTGTTTTTCTAGCGACGCCAGGCGATCCTCAATAGAATCGCCAGTGAGCTCAGCCTTGGCCTGGCTCAACGCTTCACTGCGTTGCACCTTGCCCTTCATGCGGTCAAACGCCTCGCCACTCGAAGCATTGCCGATCGCCATACGTGCGTCGCCAGCCTTATTCAGCGCCCGCGCGCGGCGATGTTGAGCGATCAACACGTCGCTCTTGGCCTGCGCCTCGGCCAGCTTTTGTTCCAGCTTGCGCAACGCCGATTTCAGATTTTCCACTTGGACTGTTTGATCGGCCACCTGCTCGGCAAAGTTTTCGCCCAGAGAACGGTAGCTGATCGATCGCTCAATGGCTGCCCGCGCCAGCTCGTCATCCTTCTTGTCCACGGCCAACTCCGCCTTGCGGGTCCAATCGGCCGATTTTTCCTGGTTCTCCTTTTGCTTCTTCTCCAGCAAATGCTGGTCGGCGATAGCGATCGCCACCTGAGTTTTCACCTGCAATAGCTGATTCTGCATGTCGAGAATCACCTGCTTGATCATCTTCTCGGGCTCCTCGGCCTTATCGATGATGTCGTTGAGATTCGCTCGGACTAGAGTCGCAACGCGCTCCAAAAGTGCCATGATGTACTCCTTTACGAATTGGCGACGGGCTCCGAGCCATTGCCCGGTTTGGGACCCTTGTCGCCGATGGTTCTAATCTTGCCCAATAGTTCGGACATCTGCATGCCCGAGAGTGTTTCGAATAACGCCGGGATCTGCGCCGCAATTTTGGTGAGATCGCCCGTCACTTTGTGCATGCCCGCCGAGTCGCCATCGCCGGTGGAGACGATGGTGATCTTGTCGACGTTCGCGAGCGGCGACGCCAGCGCCCGCACCACCTCCGGCAGCCCCGTGATGAGTTTGTCGACCACCGCGGCCTGGTTCCATTCCTGATAGGCCACGGCTTTCACGCTCATGGCCTTGGCTTCGGCTTCGCCCTTCTTCAAAATGATCTCGGCCTCGGCTTCACCCTGCGAACGGATTGCTGCGGCGTGGCCTTCGGCTTCCGACGTGAGCCGCGATCTCTCGGCGTTCGCCAAAGCTTCGATGCGGCCCCGTTCCACTTCCGCCTGCTTGAGCACGCTGGCAATCAGCTCGTTCTCGCGGCGTTTGATTTCGGCCTCTTGCACCTTGGTCTCTTGTTCCTTCTGCACGATTTGAATCTTGACCTGCTCGGCGATTACTTGCTGCTGCATGATGTTGGCCTGGATGTCATAGGCCTTGTCGGCTTGCGCCTGCTGCTTCTTGGTTGCCTCTGCGTAGGTCGCTTTCTTGATTTCAAGGTCCCGGCTGGCCTCGGCCTGCTTGGCTTGCGACAGGGCTTCCGCCAGAACACGCTCCTGATCCGCCAGGGACTTCGCTACCGCGGCGGCGCGCATCGCTTCAGCCCGCTTGATGGCGGTATCGCGTTCGGCTTCGGCCGTCGCCACGTCGGCATCGCGCTTGATGCGGGCAACATCGGGACGTCCCATGTTCGAGATGTAATCGTTTTTGTCGCGAACTTCTTTGATGGTGAAGGAAATCACTTCCAGGCCCATCTTGCTCAAGTCGTCCGCGCAAGTGCCGCGCATGCGGTCGCCCACCATCTCGGGCTCCTTGACGATCTGTTCGACGGAGAGCTGGCCGATGATGCCGCGCAGGTGGCCTTCCATGACCAGGCGAATCAATGCTTCGCGAGACTGATCGGTCTTGGTGAGGAACTGCTCTGACGCGGTCTTGATGGACTCGGGATCGGACTTTACCTTGATCTGCGCCACGGCTTCCACGGTAACCGCGACACCTTGCTTGGTATAAAGATCCTGTTGCGGCGCGACGTCGAAGGACATCAATTGCAGCGACAACTCGTGGTAGCTCTCGATCATGGGAAAGATCACGGTGCCTTGCCCCTTCACAATGCGAGTGCCACGAAAGCCGTAGACCACTAGCGCCTCGTGTGGACCTGCCTTGCGGTAGAGCCGGGCGAACATCGCCATGAAGAACATCACGACCAGGACCATGAGCCCGGCAATCGTGAGCACTTGTAACAATGGAAGCTGCATACTAACTCTCCTTTTTCGACTCGCTAATCTCATCCCAAGTGCGCACGTAGGCGATGCCGCGTTCGTAGCGCGTAACCACAACTTCGACGCCCTTGGCGATTGGCCGGCCGTCTTCGCTTCTGACGCTGGCCGCCCGGCGCGCACCGTCCTGCGAAAAAATCATTTCACCGATGCCGTTTTCGCGCACAGTACTGCTCAAGCGGCCGAGCACGCCAACCATTTCGTAGTCGGCCGGGTCCAAATCCCTTTCATGCTTCAGCAGCACTTTGAACAAAAACCAAAACACTGCCGCGGCGCCGGCTAGTCCGCTCACGATAGCCAGGCCGAGCGCCAGTAGCGCCCAGATGCTCGAATAGCGGCTCAGCAAATATCCGGTGCCGCCGAACCACGCGAGGAAGGCCGCAACAGTTCCGAAATTAATCGGAGATGCTTGCGATCCCCGGCCGCCGGCGCCCGGGTGTGCGCGGCCGTGCAAACCTCTCGGTAAATGGAGGTGCAGATGCGTCGTGCCGGCGAGGAACGAAACAAGACTGCACAAGAAGCCGACACAAAAGCAAAAGAAGTAGAAGGTTTCCCAACTCATCGGGCTTTCCTCCGTAAAGCCGGCTGCAACTCCGGCCGCAGAACCTGGAACAGACGATCGGTCAGGCCCGGCGTATCTAAGATCGATTCGATCAGCAACAGGCACTTGCGAGAATCGTCGTGCATGGCCAAGCTGAGCAGCGCGCGGCTGACTTCGGGGTCACGAGAAAATCGCTCCGCGCCGCCAATCAGCCACAGATCCAATTGATCCTCGCCGACGCGAACATCGGACATCAGCTCCGTGTGAAAACCTTCGGGATCATCCACCAGGTAGCCCGGATGCACCTTGAAGAAGCGCGCCAGCAGCATGCGCGTATCGTTGGTCAGGTGCGGACGGCTGCCGCATTCGATCTGCGACAAATACGATTGGCTGATGGACTTTTTCAGCTCACGCTTGATGGCGCTTACGATTTCCTGCTGTGTCATCTCGCGGCCGAGTCCCCGGAGGGTACCTTCGACGTCGCGCAGGTAGCGGATCTTTTCGCCGAGCCTCATATCGCAATATGCAATCACTCTATTGCATTCTGCGATTGGAATCAAGAAGGGACGCTTACAGTTCCAGCTAAGTGATTGATTTAACGAATGAATTAGCGCCGGGTGAAGACTAAGGCCGCCACGCATCCTAGCAACGCGACGAGCGACAGCGCTCCGGCGGCCGCAAAATACGTGGAGTGATAGTCCAGCACGAAGTCGCCTTCACCGGCCGGCACCACGACGCCGATCAATGCGTAATCCACCGGGTACACCGAGAGATTTTGCGCGCCGGATTTCGCTTCCCAGCCCGGGAAATAAGCATTCCCCACACGCACCAGACTCGGCGTCGCGCAGTGGTAGTGAATCCGATAATGGCCGGGCGTGAACTCACGCACATCTGCGATGCCCGTTCCGTCCTGCGCGGTGACGTTGAGCGCGGCCGGAACCAGGGACTGACGCGCCGGATCCAGCGTCGCTAGGCGTTGTTTGCTTTCGTCGTCCGTGCTGACGCGCACCAACTCCTTGGGAAAATTCGCGCGCGGGAGCGGGTCATTGAGCACGTGAATATTGCCGGTACGGCGGTCGAGCCAGCGGCTGATGTTGAGATCCTTGCGCAGCGCATTATTCGCATGCATGGCGGAGACAAATCCGATGAAGCGCGACAACTCCAACGGATCGTATCCGTAGGTCACTTCGGTCCGCTCGATGAAGTAATGCGCCAATGGACCAAAACTGGCCAGCATATCAGCGCCGTCGAAGCGCGTCAGGGGCGGCAAATTGCTAGCCACGGCCTGCTGGAACAGCTCTTCTTTCGATCCGTACATCTCTTCATAACTCTGGCGCCCATACGCCAGCGGATTGGTGGCCGATTGATGGTAGACAAGATCGGCGCAGAAGAAAACCAGCACGGCGAAGGGCAGCCAGCGGATGGGCCAACGATCGGCGATGGCCGCCAATCCCGCCGCCGCGAGCAGCGCCAGGCCCAGCGAAGGCACGAACCAGATGTTCACTGGAGCGCGAATGCTGCTAAAGCCGGGCAGGAGCGCGATCAAACGATACAGCCCCGCCGATTGTCCCATCGCATACCAGATCGTAGGGACGATCAGCAGCAGTCCCGCGATCCGCATCCGGCGGTCGCGCAAGCCGAAAATCGCCAGCGGAACGAGCAGGATTCCGGCGTAGAAATAGTATTGCGTGATATCCGCGGGTCCGTGATAGTCGCCCGAGAACACGCCGTAGAAATCCGGCGCCACCAGCGTCGACAAGGCCGCGAAAGGAATCAAGCCCTCGTGCCTGGTGGTGGCGGTCAGCGCGGTGCGGATCGAATGCAGCGTCAATTCCAGGCCCGGCCCGGTTCCAACAGCAGAGAGCAAAGTCCCGATCACGGGCATCGCAAGAGCCATGCCGAAAATCGGCAGCCAGCGGCGCGGCTCGGCGGCCACTCGCGCAACAGCAAAGAGTCCGAGCGCAAGAAAGCTGTACAGAATAGTTTGAAAATGGCCGGCGAGAATCAACATTCCCGAGGCCAATCCGCCGAGAATCGTATACCGCAGTGGATGGGATTCCAACGCGAGATCGAGCAATAGAAGCAGCCAGGGCATCCAAGCGGCGCCCTGTAGCATCGGCGTATGGGAACTGTGGCCGGCGAAAAATCCCGAAAGTCCGTAGCAAAGCCCGGCCAGAACCGCGGCTTGCCGGTGGCGCAACAGGCGCCACGCCAGTAAGTAAGCGCCCAGGCAGGCCATCAGCGAATGCACCCAATGTTCCACAACCAGCCAATGCGGAGAAACTCCGATGAGGAAAAATGGCCAGTTCAGCGGATACCAGGCCCCTACCTGCGGATCTGCGAGAAATGGATAGCCGGCCCACGGGTACGGCGACCAAAACGGGATTCGTCCGGCGTGAAGCTCCTGCGACAGGTAGTTCTGTATGGGCTGAAAGTAGTCGGCCGCATCCCACAGGATCGACGTCTCGCTGGACGTCATCGGCGTCCAATAGCAGAACAGCGTCATGGCCAGGAGAATCAGGGGCGCGAGAACGGGCCACCGGTCGATAATTTTCTTCTCGGGCTTCTTTTCGACCGGCTCCGGCGAAACTCGGGTCTTCTTTTTGGAAACTTTTGCCATGGAATTTGTAACGAGGGCCGCGAAACTCGTAACGACGACTCTCGATTGTAGCAACCGAACGCGGGCCGCAGGTGTCTCGGCGCATCGGTTGTGTGTTTTATCATTAGTATTCCGTGGCTAAGACTCGCAAGAAGACGGCAGCGGCGCATTCGCAGTCACAAGTTGCGGTGCAGCCGTCGCCCCCACTTTCCGAACGCCTGGAATCGCTTCTGGGCCAACGCTCCCTGGCAATCGTAGTTGCACTGATTCTGCTGGCCTCCGTACGAATCGCTGTCACGTACACGGTGTTCAATCACACTTCCGATGAACCGGCTCACATTGCCTGCGGCATGCAGTGGCTGGACCAGGGAATTTACCAGTACGAAGCGCAACACCCGCCGCTGACCCGCGTGATGGTGGCGCTCGGCCCTTACCTCTCTGGCGCGCGATCCAACCATCAGCAAGACATGACGATTGAGGGCAACACGCTGTTGTACGGAGATGGCCACTACGATCTTCGCCTGGCGCTGTCGCGAGCCGGCAATCTTCCCTTCTTCTGGCTGGCCTGCTGGATGGTTTTTCTGTGGGGACGGCGGATCCTAGATACAGCCGGGGCGGTGCTGAGCGTGCTGATCTTTACGATGACGCCTACGGTATTGGCGCACGCGGGACTCGCCACCACCGATATCGGCGTCACGGCATGTTTCGCCGCCGCCACCTATGCTTCGGTTCGATTTCTGGAGCAGCCTGACCTGAAGCGCACGGTGTGGCTGGGTGTAGCGATGGGTTTGATGGTGATCACGAAGTTCTCCGCGCTGGCGTTCTATCCCGCCTCGGCGATCGCGGCGCTTGCTTGTTGGTTGTATGCCTCCCGGCCGAGTCTCTCGAAAACGGCCCGCTTGCTGGCGGCCCGCATTCCCTGGATCGGAGTCGCCGCGCTGCTGAGTCTGCTGGTCATCTGGGCAGGCTATCGTTTCTCGTTCGGAAAGACCGTCTGGATTCCATTTAGCGTGCCATTTCCCGAATTGTATTCTGGCGTGAAAGAAGTGATGAATCATAACGCCACTGGCCATCCTTCCTACTTCCTGGGCGAGTTGCGACGGGGAGGTTGGTGGGATTACTTCCCGCTATTGATCGCGATAAAGCTGCCGCTCGGCCTTTTGGTTCTCGCTTTGGTTGGTTTGTGGCGGCGGCCCGCACGTCCAGGGGGCGCATGGCCGTTCGCGCTCGCGGTTGCGATTCCCGTCGGGATCCTCGCCGTTGCGATGTCCTCCCGCATTAACATCGGACTTCGCCACATCCTGCCTGCCCTTCCGTTTTTCGCGATCATCGCCGCAGCGGGGACCCTCTGGCTGATCCAGGAGAGTTCCCACACGAAATGGACTCTTTGGGTTGCTGCGGCAGCGGTCAGTTGGATGGTGATTGGTTCACTTGCGGCGCACCCGGACTACCTGGCGTACTTCAACGCGTTCGCCGGCGACGAACCCGAGCGCATCGTGGTGGATTCGGATCTGGACTGGGGTCAGGATATTAAACGCTTAGGCAAAAGGCTCCAGGAACTGAATGCGCCATCCGTTGCATTTACACCAACCATCACGATTAGCCTGGCCGCGCTCGGATTTCCTCCGCACCAGCAAAACGACGCCGACGCCCCGGCTCCCGGCTGGAACGCAGTGCAGGTTACGCATTGGAAGCTGAACCGCATAGGGCTCGCGATGAATGACCACGGACAGACCTGGCCCGATGTCGTGAAGCCTACCGAACGAGTCGGCCGCTCGATCCTGCTCTATTACGTGCCACCGCAAGCGCCAGCCGGCCGTTGATGCTCGACGGGCCGCTATTGACCGGGCTTTGGCTGCTCAAACTGAGAGGGATCGAAATAGTACAGAAAAACGCCGCGCCCTACGCGCTCTTTCGGCTTGTAAATGTCGGGCCACAACTGCAGGTCTTTGTGCTCCTCCATCAGACCGAAGCGGGCAACCTTCCACACCGTGATGCTGACTGCGTTCCAACCGGGCGACGGCGTTCCAGGATCGCTTGGCTCAATGGGAGGGAAGCCGTGATAGTCGTGCAGGTAGGCGATGATGAATGGATTGAAGGTGACGGACTGCGCTCCTAGCTCGCGCAAACGGGCGCTGAGCCGCAGCATATCCTGACCCCAGTCCAGATCTGAATCAGCTAGAATTTTTTCTGGTTCGTCGCCCGCCAATTCGTTGAAATAGGCCAGATAGTCGGGGTGATTCCAGGCACCGGAGACGACCAGCCACGCAACCAGCACCGCTACCGCCCAGCCCATCCAATGCCGTTCGGAAGCGCGCCCCAGCCACTCCCATGTGAACGCCGCCGCCAAGAGGGCGAAAAAGAAATAGATGGGAAGCACGTGCCGAGTGCCAATGTTGATACGGCTGTACAGTCCCACCGCGAGGATTCCAACAATGCCCGCCAAAGGCATGGACCAAGCCAGACTTTTGCGTCTGCTCCAGGCCAGGGCCAATCCTCCGGCCAGTAAGCCGAGGAAGCCCAGGGGAGTCTTCACAGCGAGCGCCACTGGGTAAAAGAGCCAGAATCCAGACAAACTGCGCGCGCCCAGCAGATACGAAGGATGTCCCAGCCTCTGGTGTGTCGAAGCCTGGCGGAGGCCGGCGAAAAGTTCTGGAGCGGGCATTCCGTCGCCGAATGAGAACCGGAAGCAGGCCCATACAGTCAGCAGGCAAACGACCACCGCCACCAGAAACGACAACGTACGTGGCACGGTCAGCAACCGAAGCAATGGCGCGAAGCTCCGTTCATTGATTACCATCCATGCGAGCATCGCGCCCACGCAGGCCGGAAGAAAGGCCAGACTCGAATATTTGGATAAGAACGTCAGAGCGCAACAGAAGCCCATCAGCGCGCCCAGGCCGAGACCGGGCATCGGATTCTCGGCCCACACAACCAGAGCGAACAGCGCCAAACCGAACGTGGCGGTGAGAGGCATGTCGGTGGTCGCGAGCGACGCATGAGCGAGCACGGGCGGCAGCAGCGTGAACAAAATCACCGCGAGCGCCGCTTGCGCTCTTCCATACCAGCGCGCCCCAGCCATGTAGACCACCACGCACGCTAGCCAAAAGAACGGAAGGATCCCAAGACGCGCCAGCGTCAAATTTCGCTCGTACTTCCCGTTGTGATAGAGGATCGCCGCGCCCTCCTGGTAGATCATCCTGCGGCCTTCGCTGCGTTCACCGGCGAGGAACGGCCCGAGCGCGGTGAAAATTCGGGCCAGCGGCGGATGCTGCGGCTCGAGCGTATAGGTGCCCTTGGACAGCCACTCCATGCCGCACGCGATGTGCGCGGGTTCGTCAATCGTGTGGTTGAACACCGGATACGTAGCCACGATCCGCAGTGTGGCAATGACAACGGCCACGGCCGCCAGCAGTAAGCTCTTCGAGGCAAGCCACTCCCGCGCGCGGACTGTCCAGGCCAGTCCCGGAGCGTTCTGGTCCGCTGTCTTTACCGAGGCCGGGGCCGTTTTCGCCGGGTTGCTCTTGGTTGGCGAAGAGCTTTTTGTTCGTTTCGATGCTTGCTTCATTGCATAAAGCGACCGGCCGTGCGCATCAAGTGCGGTGATCTATCACTGCGCGCCTTTCGTAGGCGTCGAGAACCGCTTCCACGGCGCCTTCGATGATGACGGGACCCGCTACGAACCACAATTATACGCCGAGCGGATGCGTGGATCCTATTCAACAGTCACCTATTGAACCCTGCGCCGCGACATGGTTCAATATGAAGGACAGCCCTTCCCGAGAAACACTGGAGGACAATCCGAATTGAATGCTGCAATCCTCGCCCTGGAAGACGGGACGGTCTTCGAGGGCAAGAGTTTTGGTGCGCCGAAAGATAGCCTGGGCGAAGTGGTGTTCAACACCTCCATCACGGGCTACCAGGAAATATTCACGGATCCGTCATACGCGGGCCAGATTGTCGTATTGACGAATCCACAGATTGGAAATTACGGCGCCAACGCCTACGATCAAGAAGCGGCGCGGCCCTACATCGAAGGGTTGGTGGTTCGCGAATTCTCGCGCTTGGCCAGCAATTGGCGGTCGGAAGAAAACGCCGAACAGTTTCTCGCCGGCAACGGAATTCCGGTAGCGGCGGAGATCGACACGCGCGCCCTGGTTCGTCACCTGCGAACGCGCGGCGTGATGCGGGGCGTGCTTTCGGTGGGCACTCGCAGCCGGGATGAACTAATCGAGCGCGCCCGAAAAGCTCCGTCCATGACCGGCCTCGACCTCGCGACCCGCGTTTCCACTCCTTCGAGCTACTCCTGGAATCAGCCGGTGGAGGCTTGTTCTCCATCGGAACCACTGGCGAAACCGGCCGAGCAGTTTTGTCACGTGGTGGCGTTCGATTATGGGATCAAGCGCAATATTTTGCGTCGCCTGGTTCAAGTGGGAGCGCGCGTTACCGTGGTTCCCGCGGGCGCATCGGCCGAAGACGTTCTGGCGCTCAATCCGGATGGCGTGTTCCTGTCCAACGGCCCCGGCGATCCCGAGCCTCTGGAATTCCAGGCGGCTCAAGTCCGCAAACTGATCGGCAAGAAACCAATCTTCGGCATCTGCCTGGGCCATCAGATTTTAGGGCTCGCGCTCGGCGGCAAGACATACAAGCTACCGTTCGGACACCGCGGCGCGAATCATCCGGTGCTGAACCGCGCCACACAGAAAGTGGAGATTACCTCGCACAATCACGGCTTCGCCGTCGATCCGGATTCTCTCAACGTCAACGAGGTGGATCTCACGCACGTCAATCTGAACGACCAAACGCTGGAGGGCTTCCGGCATCGCAACGAGCCTGTATTCTGCGTGCAATATCATCCCGAAGCCGCGCCCGGGCCGCACGATTCACATTATCTGTTTGACGATTTCATGCAGCTGATCAAAGATTGCGGAGGCCGTTAGCGAATGCCACGGCGTAACGATCTTCACCGCATCCTGATCGTCGGCTCCGGCCCGATCATCATCGGCCAAGGCTGCGAATTCGACTATTCCGGCGCACAGGCTTGTAAGGCGCTCAAGTCCGACGGCTATGAAGTGGTCCTGATCAATTCGAATCCAGCCACTATCATGACCGATCCCGACTTGGCCGACCGCACGTACATCGAACCCCTGAGCGTGGCGTTCGCCGAAGAAGTGATCCGGCGCGAGCGGCCGGATGCGCTGCTCTCCACCGTAGGCGGCCAGACCGGTTTGAATCTTTCGGTGGATCTGGCCGACGCCGGCGTGCTCGACAAGTACGGCGTGGAGCTGATCGGCGCCAATATCCACTCCATCAAGAAAGCCGAAGATCGCCTCTTGTTCAAGGATGCGATGCGGAAGATCGGGCTGGAAACGCCGCAATCGCAACTCGTGAACAACGTCGACGACGGCCTGGCATTCGCCGAACGCATTGGATATCCCGTAATCCTGCGGGCCAGCTTCACTTTGGGCGGCTCGGGCGGCGGCATCGCCTACAATCGTGAGGAGCTGGTCGAAATTCTCGACCGCGGCCTGGATCTTTCGCCGGTGCATGAGGTG
>DATHMO010000146.1:0-47830 GCA_035486995.1 Bryobacteraceae bacterium | reverse complement strand
CGATACCGACCTTTCGGCCGACGACCTGAAGGCCATCATCGGCGATTACCACAAACTCGTGAAGAAGGAATCGGGCAAGCCGTTTCCGCAAGACGCCCGCGAACAGCTCGCCATGTCGCGCGACGCCGTGTTCCGCTCCTGGTGGGGCAAAAACGCCGTTACCTACCGCCGCATGGAGAAGATCCCCGACGAAATTGGCACCGCCGCCAACGTGCAGGCCATGGTGTTCGGCAATCTCGGCGACACCTCCGGCACCGGCGTCGGATTCACGCGCAATCCCGCTACGGGCGAGCGAGTATTTTGGGGCGAGTTCCTGCTGAACGCGCAAGGTGAAGACGTCGTCGCCGGCATCCGCACACCGCTGCCGATTTCGGATCTGGAAAAGGTAATGCCTGACGCCTACCGCCAGCTGCGCGACATCACCAGCAGCCTCGAAAAGCATTATCGCGACATGCAGGATTTCGAGTTCACCATCGAAAACGGCAAGCTGTTCATGCTGCAAACGCGCAATGGCAAGCGAACCGGCGCGGCGGCGCTGCGCATCGCGGTCGAAATGGTGAAGGAAGGCTTGATCGACAAGAAAGAGGCCGTGTTGCGCGTGGCTCCTCCGCAGCTCGATCAACTACTGCATCCGCTGTTTGATCAGGCCTCGCTCAAGACCCTGAGCAAGATCGCGAACGGCATCGATGCTTCGCCCGGAGCGGCAGTGGGACGCGCTGTATTCACCGCCGATCAAGCCGTCGAAAGCGTTAAGAAGGGTCCCGTTGTCCTGATCCGCAAGGAAACCACGCCCGACGATATTCACGGGATGGAAGTCGCGGCGGGAGTGCTCACCGCCGTCGGTGGCAAGTCGAGCCATGCAGCCGTCGTCGCGCGCGGCATGGGCCTACCCTGCGTGGTCGGCGCAGGCGCGCTGCACATCGAAGAACACAAGAAGCAGTTCACAGTGAAGGTCGGTGCGAAGGACGTCGTCGTGAAAGACGGCGATTGGATTTCGTTCGACGGCACCACCGCCGACGTCTATCTGGGCCAAGCCAAAACCAAGGAACCCGATCCCAAGTCACCGTTGTTCGTCGAGTTTATGAAATGGGCCGACGAATTCCGTGGCGACTTCGGCGTACGCGCCAATGCCGACATTCCTCGCGACGCCATCGCAGCCCGCGAGTTTGGAGCCGAGGGCATCGGTCTGTGCCGCACCGAGCACATGTTTTTTGCCGCCGATCGCATCCCCCACATGCAGGCCATGATTTTGGCCGAAGACGAAAAGACCCGCGACAAGGCGCTTCAAAAGCTGCTGCCCATGCAGCGCAAGGATTTCGCCGGGCTCTTCGAAGCCATGGACGGATACCCCGTGATCATCCGTACGCTCGATCCGCCGCTGCACGAGTTTTTGCCAAAGCGTGAAAACCTGATGGTGGATCTCGCTCTGCTCCCGCACGCGGGCGGCAAAGAGAAGAAGAAGATGTCGGAAAACTACGGCATTCCGGTTGGCGACCTGAAGAAGAAGCTGCCCGCGCTGCTCAAACGCGTAGAGGATCTGCACGAGTTTAACCCGATGCTCGGATTCCGCGGCTGCCGTCTCGGCATTGTCCATACCGAGATCACCGAAATGCAGGCGCGCGCCATCTTCGAAGCCGCCGTGCAAGTGGCCAAGAAAGGCATCAAGGTAATCCCGGAAGTCATGATCCCGCTCGTTGGCTTCCAGCGTGAGCTCGCCATGCAGAAGGAAATCGTAGAACGCGTTGCGAAAGAAGTGCTCGAAAAGGCCGGCATGAAGAATATGAAGTACATGATCGGCACCATGATCGAGATTCCGCGCGGCGCACTGACGGCCGATCAGATCGCCGAAGTGGCCCAGTTCTTCAGCTTCGGCACCAACGACCTGACGCAGACCACGCTCGGCATGTCGCGCGACGACTATACGAAGTTCTCGAAGAAGTACGAAGAACTGAAAATCTTCAAGGCCGATCCGTTCCAAACCATCGACCAGGAAGGCGTCGGCAAGCTCATCGAACAGGCCGTAAAACTTGGCCGAAAAACCAATCCGAAACTGGAGATTGGCATCTGCGGCGAGCACGGCGGCGATCCGAACTCGGTGGAGTTCTGCTATCGCGTCGGTATGGACTACGTTTCGTGTTCACCCTACCGCGTACCAATCGCCCGGCTCGCGGCTGCGCAAGCGGCCATCTCCGGCAGCGACAAGTCGGAGAGCATGCGAACCGCCTGACCTGATCGGCGGGCGGGCGCTAATATTCCTTGGGTACGGCCGATAAGAGTCCCATCGGTTAACACCCAACCGGGACATGCGCCCCGCCATGCATTCGCGAACCCGTTTTCTGCTTGCGGCAGGAGGCTTCATTGCACTCCTACTCAGCTCGCTGATATTCCTTGCTCTTAGGCGTTTCGAAGATCAAAGTGCGCTTGACGCCTTCCGCAGTGCCGCTCAGGAACGCTTCCACGCGCTGGAGAACAACGTCGACCAGACGCTCGATAACATCATTGCGCTAGGGGCGCTTTACGATTCCTCGCACCTGGTGGAAAGGGATGAGTTCGCCCGCTTCAGCTCCCGGCTCATGGATCACGATCGGACCATCCAGGCGTTGGAATGGATCCCGAGAGTCCCGCATCATCTTCGGTCCGCATTCGAGCTGGCAGCCCGCCGCGATGGTCTGTCTTCGTTCCAGATCACCGACCATCCACAACGCGGCATCGTCAAAGCAGGCGAGCGATCTGAGTATTTCCCCATATTGTTTGTGGAACCGTTCCAAGGGAACGAGACCTCCCTGGGCTTCGACCTGGCATCCGATCCGGTTCGGCGCGAAGCGCTCGAGCGTTCCGCCGATAGCGGGCAGATGGTCGCCACGGGCACGCAAACCGGATTCATCGTCTTTCGCCCTTATTATCGGGGCGGCGTGGATCCATTGCGTAAGCAGGCCAGGCACGACGCATTGGCGGGCTTCGTGCTCGGCGTCTTTCGGATGAAAAATGTTGTCGAAAGCAAAACCTTGAATGTCAGCGCCGTTTCCGGCCTCGTGTTGGCCGTGTTCGACCGTGACGCCCCGCGCGGGCAAAAGCTGCTCTATCCCACCGGGGCCGCATTCGATAGCCTCGCCGATCTTCCCAAGGGTCCCATCGAAACCGCCACGATTGCGGTGGCTGGACGCACCTGGCAGGTGGCGGCCTATCCGCTTTCGCACGCCTTCGCGCCCGCGCGATCGCGTAGCTGGTCGATTCTGGTGGCTGAACTCATGGCTATCGCTTTGTTTGCCACCTACCTTCATCTCACCTTGAATCGCAAGCAGGCGATCGAGCAGACCGTGGCCCAGCGGACCGAGGAATTGCACGCCGCCGTTGACAATCTGGAGCGCGCAAAGAAGGCTGCAGAGAAAAGTGAGACCCGCTATCGTAAGCTTCTGGAGGTTTCGCCGGACGCCATTTTGGTGACCCATAACCTCGCTATTTCGATGGCCAACCCAGCGGCGTTGCGGTTGTTCCGGGTGAGCAGCGCAGGGGAACTGGCGGGGCGGCAGTTCACCGAGTTCGTCAAGCCCGAGTTTCGCGCCGTCACCGAGGACACCAGCCTCCGCTTGCATTCAACCGAAACGCAGTTGCAGCCGCACGAAATGCAGCTCGTGTTTGGCGAGACAGTGGTCGACGTTGAGATTTCGGCAGCTTCGTACTTGGACGATGAAGGCCCAAATGTGCAGTCCATCATCCGCGACATCACGGAGCGCAAACGGGCTAGCGATGCGCTGCAGGTAAGTGAAACCCGATTGCGCGGCATTACCGATTCCGCTCAGGACGCCATCATCATGATGGACCCCCGGGGCCTGATCAGCTTTTGGAATCCGGCGGCGGAAATGATGCTTGGTTACCGGAACGAAGAAGCGATGGGGATGAACCTGCACCAACTCCTGACGCCCGATCGCTACCTGGCGGCGCATCACGCAGCATTCCCGGAGTTTCTTCGCACTGGCCGCGGAAACGCCATCGGTGTGACGGTGGAACTGGCAGCCCGGCGCAAGGACGGCTGCGAGATCGCCATCGATCTATCGTTGTCAGCGATGTGCCTCAACGGTGCATGGCACGCCATCGGCATTATCCGCGACATCAGTGAGCGCAAGCAAGCCGAGCAGGCTTTGCGGGAGAGTGAAGAGAATTTTCGGCAGTTGACCGAAAATATTCGCGAAGTGTTCTTTGTATTGGACCCGGCCGCCAATCACGTGCTTTATGTCAGTCCAGCATATGAACAGATCTGGGGCGCGAGCCGCGAGACTGTCTATCAGGACCCGGACGCCTGGCAAAAAGCGATTCATCCCGATGACCTGGAACAAACCCTTGCAGCGGCCGCAATCCGACCCGAAGGAGCGGCTGCCGAGTTTGAATACCGCATACGAACGCCGGATGGGCTGGAGAAATGGATCCGCAGCCGATCCTTTCCCGTTCGCAACCCAGCCGGGGAGCTCATTCGAATCGTCGGAGTTGCGGAGGAGATCACGGAACGGAAACGTTACGAGGCGGAGCTGATCGAGGCGCGCGAGGGCGCCGAAGCGGCCAATCTCGCAAAGAGCATGTTTCTGACGACGATGAGCCACGAGTTGCGAACGCCGCTCAACGCGATCCTGGGGTTCGCTGAACTTCTGGAAGTCGAGATGGAGGATCGCGAGATCCACCACTGGGATGAAGACGTCGGCAAAATCCGGAAAGCCGGTAACCATCTGCTCGCTCTTATCAGCGACGTGATGGATCTTTCGAAGATCGAGGCAGGCAAAATCGAGATACATGCCGAGCGATTCGATATCGCGTCCTTAGTCCAGGATGTAACGGCGAGCGTGGCGCCTCTCGCTGCTAAGAACCAAGTCGAGGTTCAGGTGATCTCGGTGCCGGCGATGGTGAATACCGACCGAATGCGGGTGCAGCAGTGTCTGTTGAACTTAGTGGGAAATGCCTGCAAGTTTACTCACAACGGCCGCGTATTGGTGGAGGCCCATCCGGACAGCGGCTCGGGTGGAGCTTGGTACACGGTGCGAGTGACTGACTCGGGCATCGGTATTCGGGAGGAAGACCGGGACAAACTGTTCGGCTACTTTACACAACTGGACTCTTCCAGTTCGCGGAAATACGGCGGTACCGGACTGGGCCTGGCAATCAGCCGCAGGCTAAGCCGTTTGATGGGCGGGGACATCACGGTGGAAAGTGTGCCCGGGCAAGGATCCACATTCACGTTCCGCTTTCCCACCGGTGCCGGGCCGCAGCCAACCCTCGAACTCGAATCCAAGGCCGCCGCAGTCTCGTCGGTAAAGGAGGAATCATGGCAGTAATACTGGTCGTGGAAGACGATGCAGCCAACCAGGAACTCGTCACCAGGTTCCTGAAGCGAGAGGGTCATACCGTGTTTCTCGCAGTCGATGGAAAGAGCGGTGTTAGCGCGGCCCAACAGCACGTGCCGGACCTCATCGTGATGGATCTTGGTCTTCCTGGTATGGATGGCTGGGAGGCGGCGCGCCAGATCAGGTCGAGCCCTACGACTTCGCATATCCCGATCATCGCGCTGACAGCCCACGCGCTCTCGGCGGACGTCAAGAGGGCAAGCGAAGTAGGGTTCGACGGCTATGAAACCAAACCCGTGGTCTATCAAAGGCTCATGAAGAAGATCGGAATGTTCGTGAGACTTTAGTCATCCGAATATTTCCTACTGCTGATCCGGAGGCTTCTCGCCTGGCTTGTACAGCGTGGGAGGCTTCCGCTTCGGCTTCCCGTCGTTGGGATCGCTCGCGTCCTTCTTGGCTTTCTTGTCCTCGGCTTTATCCTTATCGGTGAGCAGCGCGTCGCGATCCTGCTTTTCCTTCTTTTCCTGGGCCGTCAAATCGCCGGCGCGCGTGTGCAGGTCTTCTTCCGAAAGCTCCTTGCTGTCGGACGTCGTATCGATCGCGCTCTTCAACACGAACTGGTAGCGCGCCAGATCCTTCGGCGCCGAATCCTCGATCTTCTGCAGCGTGGTGAGCATCTCGGCTTCGGCCGTAGCCACTTCTTTCATTCCGACATCCAGCGCCGCCTTGCGCACCAGCGCGTCGTCAGCCACGGTGTCGATGGCTTCGATAATGTGCGTATAGTCTTCGAGCGTGTCGTGAATCAACGCGGAACGGCCCGGCTTTTCCTTGCTCATGTATTGCTGCAAGAGCGCCAACCGCTGCCGCGCGAATTGGATGTACAGCTTCAATCGGGCGTTCGGCTCCTGCACCTCGCGCACCTGATCCACTTCGTCGGCGGTCAGAAAATCGCGCTCCTGCGCGAAGCCGCTCGCCGCGAACACCAGCAGCATTGCCAACCAACGCATCGCCAACCAACGCATCGCAATGTACCTCTACTATTTCTTTCGGCTCATGATATCGGAAATTAACTGATCGTGAATATCCGAGAGTTTAGTCAATACAGCTTCAATTTTAGGGCGAAATTCAAACCCAACTTCATCGCGAAAACCGGTTAACCGCCGCATTAAGGCGCTCACCCTCAGCTCGGCGTGCTTATAATACTTGCTCTTGCGGGGCTCACCGTGGGTTTGCCCGAGCGTCGCGTAGCAAAGCGTCACGGACTCCTCCACTTCCTGGATGGCCGCCTCCTCTGCATGGTCGTTGCCGGCCATGTAGGCCTGCCGCGCTTCGTCCAGTTTTTGGTCCGCGTTCACCAGCGCCAGCTCCGAACGCCGATTCAGATCGGGCTCTGTTTTCACGCTGGCCAGGTCCGCGAATACTAGAAAGATCACCACTGTGAAACTCATTGTTTGCTGATCTCCCGTTCCAGGGTCTTGGCCCGCTGCCTGGCTTGGAATTCCTGATTTGGAAACTCGCCGTGGCTCATCTCGAGAAACCGCTGGTAGCTTGCGAGCGCCGGCTTCAAGTCCCGCATCTTATCCAAAACGATAGCACGCAAGAACACGTGCCCCGGCTTCTCGGCATGTAGAGCCGCCACTCGATCGAGAGCCGCCAAGGCCTGCGGATAATTTTCCTCCATCACCAGCACGTTCGCCATCTCGCTCCAGGCTTGCGGAGCGTCGGGTTTCAACTGGGCGGCGCGGGAAAATTCCTCCGCCGCTTCCGGGAATTTACGCTGATCCCGAATAATTCGCCCATGCAGCATGCGGATCTCGAAATCATTCGGCGTACTTTGGAGAATCTTCTCCACCAACGGCAGCGCTTTGTCGGGCGTATTGTTCTTTAAGTACGCTTCGGCTAACGCCGCGCGATTGGCATCCGAGGGCGACTTCGCAACCGCCGTCTCAAGGCACGGAATCGCGTCGGCTGCGCGCCCTGCCGCGAGCAGCAACTCTCCTAAACGCTCCTGCGCTCCTGGATTGTCGGGGAACTGCTGATAGATCGCCATGGCCGGCTCAGACTGCTTGGCTGTTTCATAGAGAGACGCCAGTTCCAGCAAATCGTCGCGATAACGCGCATCCAACTCGCCAGCTTTCTTGAAATGCGCGGCCGCGTCATCCAACTTTTGCTCTTTAACCAGCGCGTGCGCGAGCCCCAACTCCGCGGCGGGCGCTTTCGGGTCGATGGCCAGCGCCGCCGTATACGCCTGCTCCGCTTTGGCCGCATCGCCAGCCCCTAACAACGCCTCCGCAAGATAGTAGTTGGGCCGATATTCCTTGGCGTTCTCAGCCACCGCGGCGGTCAAGTACGGAACCGCATCGGCCGGCTGCTTATCGCGGAGCAGCGAAATCCCCAGGTTCAACTCGGCTTGAACCAAGCCAGGCTTCAGTTCGAGCGTCTTCTTGTATTCCGGAATCGCCTCCGCGTGCTTGCCCATCAAGCTGTACGCCAGCGCGAGGTTGAAGTGCAAACTGTAGTCTTTGGGATCGGCCGCCACCGCCTGCGTCAAACTGTCCACGGCCGCCTGGTAACGCTTTTCGTCCAGCGCTTTCATGCCTTGTTCGGCCGGACTGATCTGGGAGCCGGTTTGGAACGCAAGCAGCAAGACGAACGCGATCGAGGGGGGCATAAAGTCTTCCTTCTATTTTCGCCTACTTGCCTAACCAGTGGACGGAACGCTTATGCATGATATTCTAGTCTGTTAGGCTCCCCGGCGTAGTGTGGCAAAGCGCGCGAGCCAGAGGTTTTTACAATGTCAGGACATTCCAAGTGGGCGACCATCAAGCACAAAAAGGCCGCCACCGACGCCAAGCGCGGGAAAGCATTTACGCGCATTATCAAAGAGATTATGATCGCTGCCCGTTCGGGCGGCGGCGACCCCGATATGAACCCCCGTCTTCGCAAAGCTGTCAGCGACGCGAAGGCCGCGAGCATGCCCGCCGACAACATCAAGCGCGCCATCATGCGCGGCACTGGCGAATTGGAAGGCGGCCAGATTGACGAAATCACGTTCGAAGGCTACGGCCCCGGCGGCGCAGCCGTTCTGGTGAACGTGGCCACCGACAATCGCAACCGGACCGTCAGCGAGATCCGTCACATGTTCTCCAAGAACGGCGGGAACCTGGGCGAGGTCGGCAGCGTCGGCTGGATGTTCGAGCGCAAGGGCCAGATCATTATCGAGAAAGATAAGGCCGGAGAAGATCAGCTCATGACTCTGGCGCTCGAGGCGGGCGCCGAGGATATGCGCGACGATGGCGAGGATTGGGAAGTGATCTCGGCACCCGAAGCGCACGAGGCAGTGCTCGAGGCCGTCAAGAAGGCCGGGATCAAACCAGTCTCCGAAGAAATCGCCATGATTCCCAAGAATCTGACCAAGCTGGACGGCAAGAACGCGGCGGCCATGCTGCGGCTCAGCGAAGCGCTGGAAGAACACGACGACGTCCAGAATGTGTATTCCAACTTCGACGTCGACGAAAAGGAATTGGAAGCTTTGGCCTAGGAGCCTCCCCGCGTTCCCGGGCATTGCATGCGCATTCTCGGCATTGACTGCGGCACCGAACATACCGGCTACGGCCTGATCGAAAGCGATGGCCGTTCGCATCGCATGATCGCGGCCGGTTCCATTAACACCAGTCCCAAGCAGCCGCTGGAAGCACGCCTGCTCGTTATCGCGCGAGGCCTGCGCGAAGTGATTCAAGCGCACCTGCCCGAATCCGCGGCGGTGGAAGCAGTCTTCTACGCACAGAACGTGAAGACCGCGCTCAAGCTATCGCACGCCCGCGGCGTGGCGCTGCTGACTGTGGCAGAGGCCGGATTGTCGGTGGGCGAGTACTCGCCGCTCGAAATCAAAACCAGCGTGGTCGGCTACGGCCGGGCCGAAAAGCAACAAGTGAAATTGATGGTCCACTCTCTGCTCGCGCTCGAAACACACATCGAGTCGGAGGACGCTTGCGACGCGATCGCGGTGGCCATCTGCCATGCGACGCGCACCTCCACGGCTCTGCGATTGGGTATCGCGCGATGAGGATTCTTGGGCTGGCATTGCTGCTTGCGAGCGTGCTCTCGGCCGCTCCGCGCCTGTTCTACTCGAAATACTTCAAGGGCAGCGTTCCTGAGTACGTCGCCATCACAGTGGAGCGCGATGGCCAGGTGACGTATCAGGAAGCCAAGGACGACGACAACCCGATCCATATTCAGCTACCCAGCGCCGACTTGAACGAGATGTTCACTCTCGCCGAAAAGCTCGATCGCTTCCAGCATCCGCTGGAATCCGGGCTCAAGATCGCGAATCTCGGCGCCAAAACGTTTCGCTTTGAAGACGGGGCTGAGCATCACGAGATCCAGTTCAACTATTCCGAAGACCTCAATGCGCAGGTATTGCTCGACCGCTTCGAGCGCATCACGGAAACCGAGCAGCACTTTGCCAACCTCGACCGTACGGCGCATTTTGAGAAGCTGGGAGTGAACGACGTGCTGCTTCAAATGCAGATCACATGGGATCGCAATCGTCTGGTGGCGCCTGAGCAGTTCCTGCCGCTGCTCGACCGCATTGCGAAGAACGAAAGCTACCTGCACATCTCGCGCGAACGCGCCGCGGCCATGGCCGAAGCCATTCGCAAACCGGCGCCGGCGGTTCAGGAGAAGGGCCAGTGAGGACGCTCCTCGGCCTGATTTTCTTAGCAGCCGGAGCGCTTTCCGCTCAGGGGTTATCGCCGGAACAGGCCAGTTTGCAAAAAGCTCTGGGCGAAGCCGGCAACAGTCCCGTCGAGTTCGAGCTCGCGATCGAGAATCATTTGAAGGAGTATCCGAACTCGCCCCAGCGAGCCGAGCTCGAGCGCGCACTGGTGAAGACCGCGATCGACTTGAACGACGATCAGCGGCTCATCACGTTCGGCGAAAGCGTGCTCTCGCGCGATCCGAATAATCTCCAGGTGCTGGAACACGTCACCACCGCGCTGCTGCATCAGGGCGACAAGGCGCATGCCGAGCGGGCACTCGAACACGCGCGCCATTTTTCGGATCTGATCCAAACCACTTACTCAGGGGACCGGTTCGAACCGGGCGGCGGCGCTACGGTGGTGAAGCGCAAAGAGGAATACGATCGCGGACGCGCGCGAGCTTTGCTTTTGCAGGCACGTGCTGAAGGTTTGCTCGGCCAGTATCAGGATGCGATCGCGTTCGCGCAATCGAGCTACGCGATTTTCCCCAGCGTGGAAGGCGCACGAGAAGCGGCCCGCTGGCTGACAGCCGCAGGCAAGGATGCCGAAGCTCTGCAGGCGCTGGCGGAAGCCTTCACCATCGCGGGCCTGCGCTCGGCCGACACGGAGGGCGCGAACGATCGCACCCGCATGAGCGAGATCTATCGCAAGCTGCATGGCTCCGATGCCGGACTTGGCGATCTCATCCTTAAGACCTACGACACCACAGCCGGACAACTCGCGGCACGCCGGGCTGAACTGCGCCAGTTCGATCCCAATGCGCAGATCAAGGATCCGATTCAATTCACGTTATCGAGCACCGATGGCGACAAACTGCCGCTCCGCTCGCTATTGGGCAAAGTGGTTGTGATCGATTTCTGGGCCACCTGGTGTACTCCTTGCCGCGAACAGCATCCACTCTACGAAGCCGTGAAAGCCCGCTTCAAAGACACCGATGACGTCGTGTTTCTGGCCGTGGACGCCGACGAAGACCACAGCATCGTGAAGCCGTTCTTGACGCAGATGAAGTGGGATCAAAAGGTCTATTTCGAGGACGGATTGCAGAGTTTGCTGCAGGTCTCCTCCATTCCCACGACGATTATCTTGGGCAAGAAGGGCGAAATTTTCACCCGTATGATCGGTTACCTGCCGGATCGCTTCGTCGACATGCTGACCGATCGCGTGAACGAAGCTTTGGGCAAGCCGCACAATTCTACCAACGTACTTAATCAATGATTCCCTTCCCCCGCGTCACCTGGATCGTGCTCGATAGCGTCGGCGCCGGCGAAATGCCCGATGCCGCGGCTTATGGCGACGCCGGCAGCGACACCTTGGGACACATCGCCTGCGCGCGCGAACTGCACTTGCCGAATCTCGCGCAAATGGGCTTGGGCAATTTGAAGCGGCTGCCGCACGTCGGACCGGTGGATCGTCCAACCGCGGCGTTTGGAAGATGCGCGCTCGCGTCGCCGGGCAAAGACACAACTACCGGGCATTGGGAAATGGTCGGCATTCATCTAGCGAAGCCATTTCCGCTATACCCGCACGGCTTTCCGCCCGAAATCATGCAGGAGTTCGAACGCCAGATCGGACGCGGCACGCTCGGCAATTGCGCGGCATCCGGAACCGAGATCCTCAAGGAACTGGGCGAAGAACACATGCGCACTGGCAAGCCGATCGTCTACACCTCCGCCGACAGCGTGTTTCAAGTGGCGGCTCACGAAGAAGTGATTCCGCTATGGGAGCTGTACAAGATTTGCGAAATCGCGCGTGAATTGTTGCGCGGTCCGTATGAAGTTGGCCGCGTGATCGCGCGTCCTTTTGTGGGCGAGCCCGGGGCTTTTACTCGCACGCCCAACCGCAAGGATTACGCCGTGCCCCCGCCCCGAGGCATGCTGCTCGATCAGCTTCACGATCACAAGGTCGAAGTCTTCAGCGTCGGCAAGATCTTCGACGTGTTCCTGGGGCGCGGCATTGGCGAATACGAAAAGACCAAGAGCAACTCCGACGGAATGGCTAAGACCCTTGAGGCGCTCGATGAGCTCAAGGGCGGCCTGCTATTCGTGAATCTGGTCGACTTCGACCAGCAGTACGGGCATCGCAACGATGTGGAGGGCTACGCCAAAGCGCTTGAGGAGTTCGACGCATGGCTTCCATCGCTCTATGCGAAACTCGCCGCCGATGACTTGCTGATCATCACCGCTGATCATGGCTGCGATCCAACTACGCCATCCACCGATCACAGCCGCGAATATGTGCCGTTGTTAGTTTATCGGCCCCGCAAACTTGAACCTCGCGATCTCGGTTTACGGTCCACGCTCTCGGACATCGGCCAAACAGTCGCCGAGAACTTCGGCACGCGAATCGGCGAAGGAACCAGCTTCTTAGGAGAGATTCGATAATGCGGCGCCCCATCATGGCCGGCAATTGGAAGATGCATAAGACACCCCCGGAGACCGCCGCGTTTTTCGAAAAGTTTCGTGCGGGCGTGGAAGGCTCAACGCGATCGGACATCGTGATCTGTCCCCCGTTCGTCAATCTTCCGGCTGCGGCTCACGCGACGCACGGAACCAACATCGAGATCGGCGGGCAAAATATGCATTGGGCCTCCGAAGGCGCTTACACGGGCGAAGTTTCTGCCGGGATGCTGCGGGCCACCGGTTGCCAGTGGGTGATCGTCGCGCATAGCGAGCGCCGCCAATACTTCGGCGAAACGGAAGAGACCGCGTTCAAGAAACTTTGTGCCGCGCTCAAGGCTGGATTGAAGCCCATCTACTGCGTCGGTGAACAGCTCGACGACCGCGAAGCGGGCAAAACACATGAAGTGCTCGGGCGGCAGTTCCGCGAATGCGCCGGCCGGCTCGACCATGACCAGTTTCAAGGTATCTCGATTGCCTATGAACCTTGCTGGGCCATCGGCACTGGCAAAGTCGCGACCCCGGAAATGGCCGCCGCCGCGCATGCCTTCATCCGCGAACAAATCGACGAAACGTTCGGCGCCCCCGCCGCCGCGGCGTGCCGTATTCTGTACGGCGGCAGCGTCAAGCCCGACAACATCGGCGGCTTGATGGCGCAAGATCAAATCGATGGCGCGCTGGTGGGGGGCGCCAGTCTCGATCCCATTTCGTTTGCCGCCATCGTAAACTTTTGACATGCGGATCGCGCGCGGCGTGTTCAGTTTGATGCTGGCTTTTGCCCTGGCGCACGGGGAAATCGCCAAACTGCCCGGCGCCTACCAATCGCTGGTGGATCTGGCGCGCGGCGCACCGCCGGAGCTCACCGCCGACGCGCTGCTTCGTATCGTGGAACGGAGCAAGTTCCTGGATAAGGACGCGCGCATCGAACTGATCGAAGATGCATTCCGCAGAGCGCCTGCCGCCAAGTTCCAAGTACGGATGGACGGCCTGCCCGGAACCACAACCGATACCGCGTCCGGATCGCTGAGCCGAGCTTATGCGTTGAAGCTGGATGCTCTATCGCTCGAAAGCCGCGCGGTTCGCGATATGCTGCCGCTCGACGCCGTCAAGGCTCGCCGGATGTTCACCGAAATCGCGCGCCCTGAGCTGCCGGCGCTCACTTGCGATGACGCGCTGTTCTACGATCTTTCAGATTATTATCAAGCCCTGAGCGCGGTGGTGAACGAATCGTTTTCGCCCAAGGAGCGCGCCAAAGACGACCATTTGAATTTTCTGAGCGATTATCTTGGACAGGCTGCATCGCCGCTGGAACTGGTGCCGGTTGCCACGGTGATCGAAGGCGTGAGCGTCACCAACCAGCAGCGCCAAGGCCTGTGGGCGCATTTGGGCGGCCTTATGGAAAGCATCCAGGCGGACGACCGGTCGTTGTCCGCTGCCCTGCCCGCTCTGAACTCCATGAGTCTTCCCGAAGTGCAAAGCTCGCTTGAGAAATACCGGCAAAAAAGTCACGGGTGCGCGAGCGACGTTCCTTCCGGCACCGCAAAGAAACCCACCACGCCAAAGCTCGATGCGTATTGGCAATCGGCGAACAGCCAACAATTGCTCGATCCCGGCAAGAGGCTGCGCTTCGACAAAAATGGCCTGCCGTTGACCGACGCCGATCGCTCAACGCCCGAATACGAGCAGCAAGTGTCCGATTACCTGAACCAGATCGGCGGGTGGACCGCAGATCAAGAGAGCTCCGAAGCCGACTTCTATCACGAAAAGTGCACGGTGCTGATGGCCTTGATCGAGCTCGTCCCCCACGGCCCCGACAACGACAAAATCATCGCCGATTACGTCGGCTTCGTCGGCAATTCCAACTTGTATCAACAAAGCCCGGCGGAATGGTACACGGAGCCGCGGGCATTGCTGGACCGGTTCCAACCGGGCGCCATCCGCAGCGCGATTTTAGAAGCCTTCCAGCAATCCGGAAATCCAGTGCTCGGCCTGGAAGTCACTCTCGAAAAAGCTTCCTCACGCAGGTAGGATCGCGGGTCGGGCGTTCGCCTTAGTGGGGATCGCTCAAAATCCGCCGATAGCATCAGTAGACCCTTCCATGAATGCCAGCCAGCCCGAGCGCCAACCACGGCCGAAGACCAGTGCGTCGTTTGAGTATTTTCTGTATGCGGCAATCATCGCGGAAACGGGATTGGCGGCGTTCGTCTACAAGACCATCTTTCGCGATCCTGACTTGGCGCGCTTCAACCTCTATTTCGGGGCCTTCTACTTCGCGTTTCTCGCGTGGTCCATCATTCAGCTCAATAACGTTCACAAGCGCCGCAAGCTGCTGGACGCGGAGCCGGTGGAGATCAAAGAGCCAGTGGCCGAGCCCGAACACACACGTCCTGCGCTGGGCCTGACGATGGCCCAATTGGCGATTGTGGTTGTGGTTTTTTTGACCGCCCTGATGACGTTCAGTTGGGCGCTGAAGCTGCTGCGTTAAGCCGGTTGCGTTAAACGGCGGCAGGCTCAGGCGCGGGATTTTTCTTCAATAGACGGCTGACCGTGTCTGAAGGCTGCGCGCCATTCTTCATCCAATATGCGATACGCTCGTGGTTCAGATTCACCACCTGCGGCTGGCTGACCGGATTGTACAGGCCCACCACCTCCACGGAACGGCTATTGCGAGCGCGCTCTTTGTCGATCACCACAACGCGGTACGACGGCTTCTTTTTGGCGCCAAAACGCGCCATGCGAATCATTAGCATGCTTTCTCCTACTGTAGCATCGGCAGCTTCAGTTTGCCCAGGCGCTTGCCCAGGAACCCGCCGCCCGTGATGCTTTTCATCATTTTTCTGGCCTGCGCATACTGTTTCAGCAGCGCATTCACTTCCTGGACGCTGGTACCGCTGCCCTTGGCGATTCTCCGCCGCCGAGCACCGTTGATGATCATGTGATTTGCGCGTTCCCGGGCCGTCATCGAATCGATGATCGCCACCACGCGCGTAATCTCGCTCTCATCCACCTTCATGTTCTTCAAATCCTTCATCGGCCCGAGCTGCGGCATCATGCCGAGCAGCGATTCGAGCGGACCCAGCTTGCGAATTTGCCGCAATTGGTCGCGAAAATCCGACAGCGTAAACTCGTTGTCGATGAGCTTGCGCTGCATTTCTTCGGCGTCCTTCTGATCGATGTTCTCTTGAACCTTATCGATCAGCGAAAGCATGTCGCCCATGCCCAGAATCCGCTGCGCCACGCGGTCCGGATGGAACGGCTCCAGCGCGTCGAATTTCTCGCCCACGCCCACGAACTTGAGCGGCTGATTGGTGATGGATCGGATGGAGAGGGCCGCGCCACCGCGTGCATCGCCGTCCATCTTGGTGAGCATGACGCCCGTGATTCCCAGGCGCTTGTGGAACTCATCGGCCGACTTCACCGCGTCCTGGCCCGTCATGGCGTCGGCAACGAACAGGACTTCGGCCGGGTTCAGTTCGTCCTTCAACTGCTGCAGCTCGAGCATTAACTGATCGTCGATGTGCAGCCGGCCAGCGGTATCGATCAGCAGGACATCACGCCCGGTTTGCCGCGCCTCGCGCATTGCCGAACGCGCCAGTTCCAGCGGCTTGGTCTCTTCAGGCGTGCCCTCATAAACGGGAAGCTTGATGTCGCGCGCGATGACGCTCAACTGTTGGCGGGCGGCGGGACGGTAAACGTCGACGGATACCACGAGCGGGTTGTGGCCGTTCTTCGAAAGCCAGCGCGCCAATTTGCCGGTGGTGGTGGTCTTGCCCGATCCTTGCAACCCGACGATCAACATCGCGGTCGGCGGTTCGTTCGCCATGCGCAGCTTGGATTGATGGCTGCCCAGCGTCTTGATCAGCTCGTCGCGGACGATTTTGATTACTTGTTGCGTCGGCGACAGCGCCGACAACACCTCTTCGCCCAGCGCCTTTTCCTTGATGGCTTCGATGAATTGTTTGACAACGCGGAAATGCACGTCGGCTTCGAGCAGCGCCACGCGAATCTCGCGCAATGCGGCTTCCATGTTCTCGGCCGTTAATTTCCCTTCGCCGCGCAGGTTTTTGAAAACGCGCTGCAGCTTGTCGGATAAGTTATCAAACATGATTTACTTCGGAGGACCACCCAGAGGGCGACTCAAACTATTATACGGCACGCGAACGCGCAGTGTACTACGATGTGGTTGAGGCTCTTCGCCGCAATGTCCAAAGAGCGCTGGCGCTTGATTTCAAAGATACTGCGGCAAATAGGGTGGGCGTCCTTCTTCTTTTGCTTCGCAGGGTTCTTTGTTTTTGAACAATATGTCAGCATAACTCGGCCCCACGTCCCTGATCCGAACAAAGGGTGGACTGCTGATCTTCCATGGACTCATGGAGCCTTCGGGACGCCTCAGGAGGAGCGGCGGATTTACTGGTGCTACGATGGCCTTGGTTGTTCCCTCGCCTTAATTTGTGCGAGCGAGGGAATAAGAATCTACAAGCTCGGGGAATATCGTAAGCAGCGAACTTAATTGGATGCGCGCCCTACGGCGCCGGCACCGCCTTCTGATAGAAGTCCGCCATCGACGCGTGCAGTCCATCCAGGCAGCTTTTCTTGGTGTACAGCATGTGGCCGGCCTCGCAATACGTCAAGCTCACGTGATTGCTCAATGCCGGCTCCAGGCCGAGGTGGCTCACCGTGTATTCGGTGGCGAAGAACGGCGTCGCCAGATCGTAGTAGCCAGTGGCGATCATCACCTTCAGGTTCGGATTCTGCGTCATGGCGTCGCGCAACATCCCGGCCACGTTCACATACCGATTTTGAAACTTCTCGTAATTCCAGGGCTGCACTTTATCGGTTAATATCTGATAATCCTGATCGCTTTTATAGCCGAGCTCGCTGCGAACATAATCGTTGAACATCGCCGTATAAACGCCTTGTACCGACGCATAGCTGGGATCGTAATCCGGATGTTCTCCGGCGGCATCGGCATCTTCGCCTTCCAAGCGGCCGTCGTAGCGGCCGATCGTCTTTCGCTGATCGCGCAGCAGCTCTTTGGCAAACCGCCCCATCGAGATTCGCAAGTTGGCTTGCTCCACAAACGCCTCCGGCAAGCCCGTCAATCGGGCCAGTTCGCGCACCACGTTGGTTCGCTCGGACGAGGTTAGCTTATCGCCCTTCATCAGCGCCACTGTGTACTCGTTGCCTGCGAAACGCCGCGACTCACCGACCGCTTTTTCCAAGTCGGCCTGCAAATCTTTCGCCAGCTTTTTGTGATACCACGCCGTTGCCGTGTAGGTCGGCAAGAACAGCGCATAGGGCAGATCGTTTCCCGGCGCGAACGAGATCGTCTCGAAATTCAGCACCGACGAAATCAGCGTAATTCCATTCAAATATATGCCCTGATTTTCCAGCAAATATTGCGACAGCGCGGACGCCCGCGTGGTCCCATAGCTTTCGCCCGCCAAAAACTTCGGCGAGGCCCAACGCTCGGCGCGCACCGAATAGAGCCGGATAAATTCCGCCACCGATTCTAAGTCGCCATCGAAGCCGTGGAACTGCGCGGCCTTTTCGCCTGGAGCGGCGCGGCTGAAACCCGTCGTCACTGGATCGATAAACACCAGATCGGTGAACTGGAGCGCCGTGTCCTCGTTGTCCACCAAGTGATACGGCGGCTTGGGCTGCTCGCCTTCCGGCCCCATGAACACTCGCTTCGGCCCCAGCGCGCCCAAGTGCAGCCACACCGACGAAGATCCAGGACCGCCGTTGAACGCGAATGTGATCGGCCTTTTGGATGGCTCCGCGACGCCATCCAGCGTGTAGGCGACGTAGAAGATGCTGGCCCACTGCTTGTTGTCTTTCTTCAAAATCAACGTACCGGCGGTCGCGGTATATGCGAGCGTTTTGCCGCTGATCTGAATCGAGTGCTTCGTTATGGATGTCGTCTCAACCAGGGGCGGCGCGGGTGGTTCCGCCGCATTCTCGTGGGCCGCACCACCGGCTGGGGGCGCTGGGTGCTCCTGTGCCCGCAAAACCGCGATCATCGATAACGCTCCCACCACCCACATCAGCCTCATCGTCAGTGTTCCCTCGAATTCATGGTAACGTGAGGCAAAGCCCCGCATGCTTTCGCCTTTTCTGCACAAAGTTTCAGCGCGCCAGGACCTCTCGGCCGCGGAAGCGCGCGAAGCCATGATCGTCATTTTGAGCGGCCAGGCATCCACGCCCGAAATCGCGGCGTTGCTCGTCGGACTGCGCACCAAGGGCGAAACTTCCGATGAACTGCTCGGATTCGCGCGAGCGATGCGCGAGAAATCCGCCAGCATTGACGTTGGCTTGGACTCCGAACCATTGCTCGATACTTGCGGCACGGGCGGCGATGGCGGTGGCACGTTCAACATTTCCACGGTCGCGGCGTTTGTCGTCGCGGGAGCCGGCGTGCGTGTCGCTAAGCACGGTAATCGCTCGTTTTCGAGCCGCTGCGGAAGTGCCGACATCCTGGAGCAATTGGGCGTCCACGTGTCGCTTGCGCCGGACCGCGCGGCCCAGGCGATTCGCGAGATCGGCATCGGATTTCTTTTCGCGCCGCTGATGCATCCCGCGATGAAGCACGCGCAACCGGCCCGCGTTGAGCTAAAGACGCGCACGGTGTTTAACCTGCTTGGGCCGTTGACGAATCCCGCCCGAGCCACGCGACAGTTGATCGGCGCGCCGTCGGCGCAAGCCGCGGAACTGATGGCCAACGCGCTGGCCGGCCTCCATCCCGAGCGCGCCTTCATCGTTCATGGCTCCGATGGGCTCGACGAAGTCACCACCACGGGGTCGACTTTGGTGTTCGAAGTAACGGGTGCGGATGTTCGTTCTTTCCAGTGGACACCGGCCGACTTCGGCATCTCGGTATCCGTTCTTGAGGTGTTGCGCGGGGGCGATCGAGCGTGCAATGCCGCTATCGCTACCGCGATTCTCAAGGGGCAGCCCGGCGCTCCACGCGACGTCGTGCTGGTGAACAGCGCGGCCGCTTTGCTCGTGGCAGGCGGCGCCAGCGATCTCGATGAAGCAATGAAGCGTGCGGCCCAGTCCATCGATTCCGGCGCGGCGTGGACGAAACTACAGCAACTCGCCGAATTCAGTTGCGCTTGAACACGAAGTCAACCAGCTCGCCCATGTCGTCCACCAGAATATCGGGCGGGTACTGCGCGAACGTCTCCGGTTGAAATCCGTACGAGACCCCGCAGGCTTGCACTTTAGCGTTGCGCGCAGTCTGAATATCCACGCCGCTGTCTCCCACCATGATGGTTCGCTCGCGCGCGAGCCCGCTTTCGGCGAGGAGCGTCTCGATCCCAATCGGATCCGGTTTCTTCTGCTCGAAGCTGTTGCCGCCATACACCTGAAAGAAATGCTGCGTAAGTCCGAGCCCTTCCACAATCGAACGGCTGATGCGCACCGGTTTATTGGTCAGCACAGCCATTTTCGATCCTGCGTCACGAAACCGGTCCAGCGCGTCTTTCACGCCTGGATACAACCGCGTGTTATCGAGCATGTGCGCTCGATAGTACTTCAGAAAGAATTCAAGACCGCGCGCGACGTCGGCTTCGCTCGCTTCCGGCCCTAGCGCCCGCCGCATCAACACAGGCGCGCCATTGCCGACGTACGACGACACCAGCTCTTCAGAAATCGGTGAAAGGCTCATCAATCCGCGCGCAGCATTCACCGAATGCACCAAGTCGAGCTTGGAATCGACAAGTGTCCCATCCAAATCAAAGATCACCAGAACATCAATCAGTGCGCTCATTCGTGCCGCAGCCCATCCGGCTTTCGCGCCGTTTGCTCGGACCAGGCCGTCTTCATTTTGTCCTTGGCCGCGTAGAAGGCGTCCTTGATTTCGTGCGGTGTCAGCGCGGCGAATACATTCGACACGTTGATCACGTAGGGCATGAACTTGGAGTCTACAACCGAGCGCGGCGGCGGCGACGGCGCAAAAGCAACCAGTACCGTCACCATTCCGGCGGCGATGACGAAGCCCCGCACCAATCCGAACGCGCCGCCAAGCAGGCGGTCCAACCAGGATAGGCCGACCCATTTGAAAAACTTCGCCAGGATGCGCCCCACGATGGCGCCGATAATCAGCACACCAGCAAATATGACGACGAACCCGATCAGGTTCGCAATGGAGCGCGAGCTCACGTAGTCCAGAAAATACGCTCCGGCGACGCCGTAAAACCAAAAGCCGGCAAACAGCCCGACGATCATCGCGACGAAACCGACGCCGACGCGCGCAAATCCAGCCGCGAAACCGGTGAGTACGGAAACGCCGATCACGATCAGAAGCAGCAGATCGATCCAGTTCACAGCGGCTTCCCCGTCAGGACTCGATAAGCCTCGCGATATTTATCCGCGGTCCGCTCCATCACGTCGGGCGGCAACGCGGGCGCCGGAGGCTGCTTGTTCCAGTGAATGGATTCCAGATAATCGCGCACGTACTGCTTGTCAAACGATGGCTGCGCGCCGCCGGGCTGATAGCTTTCGCGCGGCCAAAACCGCGAGGAGTCGGGAGTCAGCACTTCGTCGGCCAGAACCAATCGATCCCCGACGAAGCCGAATTCGAACTTCGTGTCCGCGATGATGATCCCGCGCGTGGCCGCGTATAGCGAAGCATGTTTGTAGATCGCGAGCGTCAACTCCCGTAGCTTGCCCGCCAAATCCGTGCCGATGCTCTGCGCCACGGTCTCGAACGTGATGTTCTCATCGTGTCCCGATTGCGCTTTCGAGGCGGGCGTGAAAATTGGCTCGGGAAGTTGCTCACTTTCGCGCAACCCGGCCGGCAACGGAATACCGCACACGCGCCCGTCCCGCCGGTAATCTTTCCAGCCCGATCCGGAGACGTACCCGCGCGCGACGCATTCTACGTCTACCATCTTGGCCCGATGCACGAGCATCGACCGGCCTTCCAGTTGATCGCGGTACGCGTGAAACTCCCTTGGATAGTCGCTCACATTCGCCGATACGAAGTGGTTCGGAACGATCTCCCGCAATTGATCCAGCCAGAAAATCGTCAACGCGGTCAGCACGCGGCCCTTGTCGCGGATGGGCGTCGGCAGCACATAATCGAAGGCCGAAAGGCGATCGCTGGCGACGATCACCAGGAAATCGCCGGCCGCGTAGATGTCGCGAACCTTGCCGCGCGCCACCAGCTCAACGCCGGGCAGACTAGTTTCAAAGATGGATGCCAATATCTACAGGTATCACGACGCACCGAATTTTCCAATGGTAACTTTTGCTGCGTTACGCGATTGTGTCCCTCCGCTGGTCAACAATTCACGCAATGGCTGCCTCCGTGCTCCAAAGAAACGCGAAGGAGAACTACACCTATGAATTGGGACAGAGTGGAAGGCAATTGGAAACAGATGAAGGGCAAAGCCCGCGAGCAATGGGGCAAGCTCACAGACAGTGACTGGGACCAAATTGCCGGAAAAAGAGACCAGTTGGTAGGCCGCATTCAAGAGCGATACGGCATTTCTAAGGATGAAGCACAGAAGCAGGCCGATGCTTGGGCTCGCACGCAGTCTGAAGATGTGCGTGAGCCGCAGGAGCACGGCGTTCGCCGCTAGCTTGGTTATAGCAAGACCAAATCGATAAGGCAGTACCGGGGAGGGCCGCCCGCTGTGGGGCCTTCCCTCTCCTCCCTTCCCGCGAGCCGCCCGTATACTAAGGAATTGCGGCTCTCGATCCTCATCCCCGTCTATAACGAACGCACCATGGTGGAACGCAGCCTGGCGCAGGTGCTGGCGGCGCCGCTTCCCGAAGACATGGAACGGGAGTTGATTATCGTGGACGATTGTTCCACCGACGGGACCTCGGATATTCTGGATCGTTGGGCGGCCCGGGAACCCTCCATCCGGCTATTCAGGAAGAAAGTGAATGAAGGAAAAGGCGCGGCCGTTCGCACTGCGATCCAGGAAGCGCGCGGCGATTTTTGCCTGGTCCAGGACGCCGATTTGGAATATGATCCGGCCGAGTACCCGGTGTTGTTGCGCCCACTGCTGAGCGGCCGTGCTGACGCAGTGTTCGGTTCGCGCTACCTGGCTGGCGATCAGACCCGCGTGCTGCCCTTCTGGCACTCCATGATCAACAAGGGTCTCACGCTGCTTTCCAACATGTTCTGCAATCTGAACCTGACAGACATGGAGACGTGTTACAAAGTCTTTCGCACCGATCTTCTCAAAAGTATTCCCATCCGCTCGAACCGTTTTGGCTTTGAGCCGGAGATCACCATGAAGTGCGCCAAGCGTAAGCTGCGCATTTACGAAGTTCCGATCAGCTACCACGGCCGCACCTACGAAGAGGGCAAGAAGATCGGGTGGAAAGACGGCCTGAAAGCGCTCGGTGTGATTTTGCATTTCTGGCTGATCGACGATCTCTACGTCGAGCCCTACGGCCGCGCTTTTCTCAACAACCTCACCGGCACGCCTCAGTATTTGAGCTGGCTCGCTCACGTCTTGCGCCCGTACGTTGGCGACACGGTGCTCGAACTCGGCGCAGGGATCGGGAACATCGCGTCGCGTCTCATGAGTCGCCGGCTGCTGTATGTCGCGGCCGAAAAGGACCCGCTTTACCTGCACGCCCTGCACAATCGATTCCTGCGGACGCCCAACGTTTCAGTGCTGAAGCTCGATCCGGAGCAACCGGCCGACTATCAGGAAGCGGGCGGCCCGTTTGATACAGTTCTGTGCGTCAATGTTTTGGAGTACACCGATGATCCCGCCGCCGTGATCCGCGCCGCAGGCAGTGTCCTGAAGCCTGGAGGATCGCTAGTCGTACTCGCGCCGCACGGCGAAGCTCTCTTCGGACCCTTGGACCGAACTTTGGGACACCGCCGGCGCTTTTCGCGAGCCGGCCTGCGATCGCTAATTGAAAGCTCGGGTTTCACTGTCGCCGGGATGCGCCAGCTCAATAAAATCGGCGCGCTCGGGTGGTGGCTCTCCGGCCAGTTACTGCGCAGGAAGCGGATCAGCAAGCTGAGCTTGAAGGTCTTTGACAAAACTGTGTGGATCTGGCGGCGCATCGATCCGGTTCTGCCGTGGCCCGGGCTGTCGCTGATCGCGGTGGCGACCAAGAGCGCGGAGTGAGCCGACAGGCATGCGTTACGTCGTGACAGGAGGCGCGGGTTTCATCGGATCGGCGCTGGTGCGCGCTCTCCTGGATCGGAACGACGGCGAGGTGCGCGTGCTGGACAACTTGCTGACCGGCCGCGAAAGCAACCTCAGCGAAGTTCGGTCTCGGATCGAGCTCGACACTTCCGACATTCGCGATTACGCCGCAACCGCCGCCGCGATCCGTGGCGCTGACATCGTGTTTCATCTGGCGGCCATTCCATCGGTGCCGCGTTCCATCCAGGATCCGGAGCCGTCGCACCAGGTGAATATTGACGGAACGTTCAACGTCCTGCGAGCTGCCACCGGAGCCAAAGTGCGGCGCGTGGTTTATGCCGCATCCTCATCGGCGTATGGCGACACGGACGTTTTGCCGAAAGTGGAAACTATGCCGCCGCGGCCGAAATCTCCTTACGCCGTCCAGAAACTCGCGGGCGAATATTACGCCAGCGTCTTTCACGGATGCTTTGGCCTGGAAACCGTGGCACTGCGATTCTTCAATGTTTTCGGCGAACGGCAGGATCCCTCCAGCCCGTATTCCGGTGTTCTGTCTTTATTCTTCCGAGCCCTGATCGAGCGCCGCGCGCCCACTATCTTTGGCGACGGCGAGCAGACCCGCGATTTCACCTACGTCGGAGATGTCGCGGCCCTGTGCCTGAAGGCCGCCACCGCACCGGGCGTTGCGGGCAAAATGTATAATGCGGGAAATGGTAATCGATATTCGCTGAATTTCGTGTGGGATTTGTTGCAGAAAATGGAAAACGTCAGCTTGCCTCCACGATACGGTCCGGCGCGGGCGGGTGACGTGCGCGATTCCCAAGCCGATACCACCGCGGCCCGCCGCGATCTCGGCCACGCTCCGCAATATTCGCTCGAAGAAGGCTTGCGCCGAACCCTGCAGTGGTTTCGATCATGCTCGACGTGATCCGAGACACCATCCGCCAGATCCCCAAGGGCAAAGTGTCCACTTACGGCGGCGTCGCTCAAGCGGCCGGATATCCAGGCCGCGCACGCCAGGTGGTTTGGGCGCTCAGAAACGGACGCGGACTGCCGTGGCATCGCGTGGTGGGAGCGGGCGGCAAGATTTCGCTCACCGGCGAAAATGGACTGGAGCAACGGCTGCGCCTGGAATCGGAAGGCGTCGCTTTCCGCGGGTCGCGCGTGTGGATGGAAAAACACGAACATCTGTTCCCGACTAAGGCGCGCCGCCGTAAGGCGTGATCCGGGCCGGCTGCACATTCGGATCGACGACCCACACCATGCGGCCTCGAAAGTAATCCATTAGAGCTCGGTTCTGTTCCGGACCCAGGTCGCGCGCCCACACCACGGGCGAGCCATCGATATCGGCCGCGTTATAGATCCACTGGAGAAAGTCGTTCGGGTTATCCTTGGCCTTCACGATCACCAGATGCCGGCCGCCGGCCTTTTCCAGCATCGCCAGAATCCGGGCTTTGTTTTGATTCCCGGGCTGCACGCAACACCAGGATTCGAAATTATTCGCCTGTGTGAACGGCAGTTGGAATTTTTCGAGTCCGATGCGCACTATGAGAATCGCCAGCATAATGAGCGGCGCCGCGATCACGAGCTGCAGTCCAATCGGCCGGCCGTTTCGCTTGACACGTCGCAACCGGCGCATGCATTCCACCAGAATCGCAAGCATCGCGGCTGCGGCCGGTGCGACATAATGCGGCAAACTGACGAATTGCATCAGCGCCAACAGCAGCGTGCACCCCGCCGTGAGAAACAGGAAGCGTAACCGGCGGCTGCGCCAAACGGCCCCCAGCATCACCAATGGAATGGACAGCGCCGGTCCGAAATAGAACCTCCACAACGTTTGCGCTTTTTGCGTGCTGTGCTTCAATTCTCCGGCGAGGGACGAATTCGCGTCATGGCTTTCACGCTCATAGTCGTAGTAGCGCTGCAGTTCGACGTCGCGCAGCTTGACGTCGCGCGCCTGAAACCAGGGCAGACCCAAAGGCCACCCGTAAGCTGCTTGATTGGCCGCGTATGGCGTGCGGAACGGATCGCCCGTCACGGCTTTCGAATATACCAGCAAAGCTCCCAAGGAGACGAATACGAGAGCCACCGCGGGCACACATATCCAATAAACCCTCGGCTTTTGTCGAAATGCGATGGCCAGCGCGAGCACCACGGGAACCGTTACGCCGAGCCCTTCGAACGGCCGCGTGTAGCCCACCGCGATGCCTCCCACGGCCAGCACCAGCGACAGCGAAATGGAGGGCCGCTTCAGAAAGCGCGGATACGCTCCCAGCACGAGAGCACCGCCCAGCGCCGCGAGGCAACCGCCGTAATAGCTATTGATCCAATAGCTCGCGATGTCGAACCGCAGGACGGCCAGCATCGCGCCGAATAACGCCCACGCGGGAGGCAGCCAGGCCTGCAACATCCAACACAGTGCGGCGCACATGGCCGCGCAGAGCACCCACACCGCGATCCACGGATGCCCGGCGATCATCCCCACCGCCAGCGCCGCAGCGGGGCCCGGAAAATAATCGGAATTATAGGTCGGTTTTTGAATAATGTGGATGCTTTCGAAATGCTCCCACATGGGATGCGTCGGATTCGTCAGGCGCCCATGCGCCAGTGTGTCGGCGAGCAGCAACTGGCTGAATTCGTCCGTTACCTCGGGATGCGGAACCGGAAATATTGGCAGCAGGGCCGCCCGGATTCCGAGCGCCGCGAAGAACACCACGGCGACGGCCGTCTTGCGCCGATGTGCCAGCTTCAGCCATGCCCGCCAAGCGGGCTTCACGGAAAATTTCGGCGTCCACCCGCGATACACGCACAGAACCACCACTCCGACCAACACCGCTTCGAGCAGATTCAGGTCGAAATAGAGCGCGTATGCAAATCCGGAAAGAACGAAGAGAATAAATTCAAGGCTGGCGTGTAATGCGAACGCCACGCCAGTCATCGTCGGCATAAACCTCTTCCGCCTTCCAACCGGAGAACAGGGCGGCGCGCGATGGGCCGTCCCACTCAGCCGGGAGAATCACATATTGGAAATCATGGGTACCGAGCGCCTTTTGAATGCGCCCTACGCCGCGCTGTGGTCCTCCGACGATGCACGCCGACAGCACTGGATTCGGAGCATACGCGCGTCCGCACGCATCGACGACGGCGACCGCCGCATCCGGACTCATACGCCCTACGCTCTCGATCGCCGCGTAAGCAGGCAGGTTGGACCGCAAGTACTCAGCGCGACTGATGCGGCCGGCGAGCAGCGGCAATTGCCCGGGCACGATTTCAACCAAAATCGCACCCAGCAGACCGAATGCGAGACTCGCGGCAAAGGTGGCTCCGATAGAAAAACGCATCAGGCCTGGCGCCATGGCCCAATCTTGGTCATATGCGTCCTTCGCTTTGGCTGCCACCAGAACGATCAGGAGCGCAATCGGAGCCAAGGCATAGCGCAGCGTGGGTATCCTGGAATCCCACAGCACCAGATAAACCGCAATGAAGAACCAGCAAGCGGTTCGGCTTCTGTTTTGCTTGCGGGCAACTAACAACGTAAGCGGAGCGAACGTCAGCAGCAGGATTCCCACCGGACTACGCAATGGCGACTCGAAATCGAAGCGCGTGGCGTTCACTTGGATCCGCCATGGCTCCATGAATCGCCTGCGCAGTCTGACGCTGAGCGTGCTCTTCCGTCGCGGCGCAACGGCTTCCTCTGCCGATCGCGGATAGAGTGGATCGCCTTTGAGCAGGTAGGTACGGACATGCCAATAGAAGCCAAACACCAGGACGAACAAGAAGAACAGAGCCGCCATCCGGACCGCGCTCGGTTTCCGGTATAACGGCGCGAGGAACAACAATGTCAGGGGGATCGCACCGAACGCCGCCGTATGCTTGATGCCGAAGCTCGCTCCCAGCAGCAGGCCGCCCAGTAAGAGCCAATTTCGGCCGCCGGACTCTCGCCAGCGTAGGCAACAATAGAGCGCCGCTACTTGGAACAGGCAGAGTTCGATATCGTTTTTCACCTGGCTGCCGTCCCACATGATGAAGGGCGTCACCAGCAGCACCGCCAGTCCGCACAAAATGGCCCCCGAATCGAACCCGCAGAGTTTGGCCACCTCGAACAGAACCAGCAGGAAGGCGAAAAAGAAAATCGGCGTTACCAGCTGTGCCGCCGGCTGAGATCCCAAGGCATAGACCGCAGCCAGGAGAACTTCAAATCCCTGCGGATAATACGAGTACGGCAAGTCTGGGACGGGTTGAAAAACGTGCAGCGCCACGTAGGCTTGTGCGGAGGGAAGATGCATCTTGACAGCATCCATCACAAGGGTTGGGGCAAGCGCCGTGATGGTTCCGCAAAGGACGCCCGCGGCCAGGAATAAGACACCTATTCCGCACAAGGGGTGTCCCAGCACTTTTGCGTGGCTGACTGATCGACCGAGCCCCGCAATCGCCCTCACCCCTTCGAGCGCAAATCGCCATCCGAGTACCAGCGGCGCTACCAGCAGGAGCAAGAAGACCGGCCGGTAGTAGGCGTGCAGCATCCCGAGAATGAACAACACGGGGATCAGGGCAGCCGCTCCTATCGCGAAACCTACCCCGAGGGTGTCCGCGTTGCCGGTGAAAGCAATCCCGAACAGGCGCCCCAGGGCCAGTCCGGCTGATAGGCATGCCAGGAACATCAATAGGGCGACACCGAGCGCGCGCGGCTGTTCAATGGCCGCCAGAAGAAGTGCGCCACCGGCGATCACGGGCAACTCGTAGTGGTACAACCCGCTGCGCCTGATGCGTACGTATAGCAAACAGATCGGGATTAATAGCAGCAGGAGAGCCAGAATCGCGAGAAAGTAGGCGCGGCTACCATGCACGCGGAAGTATTCCACTTCCCAGCGGAACGGTTCTGCGACCGGTACGGCGATAATCGCCAGCCACACCAGCCATACGAATACCTTCCACCGGCTAGTCTGACGATTCTCCATGAGAATCCGGTAGTGTATCATCCCGCACGCGGATTTGGACCGTCTAAGTGTAATGTTGAAGCGCTAAGTCCCGAAGGAAAGGCCGGCAGGCGGCGGATGGAGGGAATTTACTGAGGGGAATGCACTTGAGGAGGATAGGCGAGGCAGAGGGTTGTCCCCTCGCCTACCCGCCAAAAGATGGGCTTAGCTCTGCGTCGAAGCAGCCGACATCACACTGGAAATCTTGCTGAAGATAACGCTGATACTGGAGGCCACGCCCGGCATAATAGCGCCTGCGGCAACCGCGACGAAACCCGCCATTAGCGCGTATTCGATGAGGTCCTGACCTTTCGTATCCTTCCACACCTTCAGTTTCAAAACCATATTGGTGATCCGTGTCATTGTTTCTCCTCTCCCTTGCGATGGATTCGTCCTTCGCTATTGGTAAGTTATCACCCCGATCCGGTACGATAAATCAGGGTTAGCCCCTAGAACGAATCTATAATCGCCCTGCCACCCGGGGCTGTAGGTGGTGGGGAGTGGTACTTTCTTCCTGCTCAGGGTTAGGTTGAATCCATGCTCGTGCGTCCAAGGCAGAGACTAGACGCAGCGCCCAAACACCGAAGCCCGCCAGCACGAGTGTAATTACCTGAAAATGCAGGAATTCGGCGAACGCTTGCGTTACCCACGGAAGCATATACAGCAGTAGGAGCCAGATTGCGAACGCCTCCCGATCCTGCCGAGGACGCTTGTTCCAACACGTTGACGCCGCTACGAACGCCACCGCCGCTACAACCAGGACCATGTCGTAGATCGGCGCGTAGGCGTTCACCACCAAAGTGAAACACAGGGTAGCGGCCCAGAGTTCGTTTTCTGCGACATGGTTACTCCGCCACCAGGCCCACCCTAATAAGCCGACGGAGGCGAGACCCAGCACAATCAATACGATGGAGGTAAGCGGCTGGCTGTTGCCCAGCAACAAGCGGAAGAATGCCGACATATCCACGTACTTGGCTCGATGCCAGGCATCCTCCGGCCGCGCGGATACCTGTGCCGCGAAGGCCAGCATACCGGTCCATGCCCGCAAGCCCTCGAAGCCAACCGTGAAAAACGAAGCCAACGCCAAAGCTGCGCCGCCCGTCGCCAATCCACCTACAGTGCGCCAGCGGCGGCTGACCAATAGCATCGCGGCCGGGAGGGCAAGCAAGGTGGGCTTGAAAAGACATAGCGATAGGACCAGTCCGGCTGCAAATCGCCGTTCATTTTCAACAAGCCAGAAGAATAGCGCCCAAACAAAGAAAACGAAGCCAGCCATCTGGCCGCCGATCCAGGTCTCAAACAGAAACGGCGCCCAGGATAGCGCCAACAGATAGCCGGTCTTGCGATCCTCGGGCTCCAAGTGAACTGCGGCGAATAGGGTTGCCAGACCCGCTGCGTAAAGAGCAGCCGTGAATCCCAGCCAGGCCACATAGGCCCAAGCGTACGGCAGCAGAGCGAACGGGCGGAACAACCAAGCGATGTAAGGCGCTTGCCCGAACACCAACATCTGCGTGGCAGCCATGGTGGGTAGCGTCTCATGCTGCAGCCGGACCGCCAGGGCGAGATCGTAGATCCGGGCCGCTGGATAGGTGTTCAGAATCTTGCCGACGGTGTAGAACTCGACGAAATCGCCGCCGAGGGGCCGTCCCATGAAGGTGCGCCCGTGGAATCCGAGCAGCACTGAGACGACGCATAGGATCACGCCCGCGATGAGCGACATCCAGGCGATCGCGTGCGCCTCGCGCCGGCCAGGCATCGGACCCAAGCATTTTGGCCAACTCATCGAGTTTGGCCAACTCATCGAGCTCGGCCGATGCATCACGCCAACCGGAGGTTTTTGTATTCTTCCATCAGAGCGAAGTTGGTCCGCACGCTGGCGATGGTCTCGCCGCGCTGCTCGATGCGCTCGGGGTGGATGTGGCCGAGATTGGCCGCCATCCGCAGGTAGTCCATCTTTTCGGGATCGATGCCCATGATGCGGGCGCAGGTGGAATCCACGGCCACCAGGTCGCGACCCATGACCAGCACTCCGGCCGGTTTGGGCGTACCCTGGATCGGTCCGTTGCCTTCCATGCCGATCACGCCGTCGACGATCGCGAAAGCTTTACTGCGGAACTGGCGATTGAGCGCCACGATGGATTCGGAAATCCCCAGATAGTGCAGCTTGTTCTTGGGCCAGCCGTAGACCGATCCCGGCACGACGCCGAAGAAGTTCTTCATCGAAAGTGTAGCGCCGGCCCAGTGATGCGTCTTCATCTTGGCCAGCGAGACGATCAAGTCGGCGCCCAACACGGTGTTGGGGAAGTAAAACTCCGACTCGCCCGCGAAGCTTCCGACCGGCGACACATCGTCGCGATTTAGATCCGTGAAGAGGCTCTCGAACTTCGGGACATTCGCGCGATACTTGGCGTCGTCGGCCAGATCCAGCGTGTCCCGCCGATGCCCGGGCCCTTCGCCAATCTTCACTTCGCTCGCGCCCAACTGGTGAAAAACCTCGAGCGCAGCGGCGATTACGGCGGCGTCGGTGTTGATGACAGTCGCGGCATCGAACTCGACTAGATTGGGCTTTAGCAAGACGCGCTTGCCGCGGACATCGAGACCGCACTCGCGGATCCCGGCCAACATGCGGCTCACAAGATCGTCGGAATAGGATCGTGCACGCATGATCGACACAGCCGACTTGCCGGCCGGGCCATCGGGCAATTTCTCCGGTCTCCGGAGCTTCATCCCGGCGTAGGTGCCGATCACGGCTGCGGCGGATAAACCCGCGAATTTTCTGCGTGTCATGATCTTGCTCCTCGGAGCAACAGCCGGTAATTGCCCTCGGGATGTCCCAAGGCCTGGACGGCGCCCAGCATGACGTCGCTCGACGCCCACTGGCTCTCTGCCGGCGCGGTCACATCGCGGCCGTTGCAACGCAGCGCGATCTGCAACCAGGCTTTTGCCAGCGACGATTTGGTCTCGGCCCGGAAGCGCTCGGCGACATCCAGCGCACCCGCCAGTTCCTGTTCATTTCTACCGCATAGGCCGAGCAAAGCTAATCCGGTGGTTTCAGGATAGGACGGCAGATCGTAGTTGAAGACGTTCGGATTACCGCAGTTCCAGCCGCCGTCGGCGCAGCGCCGGCTCAGCACCAGCTTCTCACCCTCGCGGATGCGATGCTCCGTTTCCGCAGTTCGATACTGGGGCGCGATCTTCTTTAGTGCCAGCAGTGTATGCGCTGTAGGCTCAATCCAGGAGGCGTTGCCATCGCGCCACGGCCAGCCTTCATGCGATACATCAAGTTTCGTCTGGATCAGATGGAAGAAAGAAGCTGCGCGCATCGACACATCGTGTTCGGCGCCGACCACTCGCAGCAGCCAATCGACGGAAGAATGAACGCTTTGGTCATCTACGCCGCGAACGCTTGCCAAAGTGACCGCGAGTGCCGTGACCCAGGTGCCTTCCTGCACCTGCCCGCTCGGCCGAAAGCTCCCGTCCTTTAACTGCCACGAGCGCAGCAAGTTCCAGGCCGAGCCTAAAGCGGCCTCCGAATCCGGGCGGCCTTGGAGCGCAAGCATGGCATAGGCTGTCGGCTCAAACCACGATCGCTTTCCTGGAAAATAGCTCCATCCGCCATCGGCGTTCTGGCTCTTGCGAAGAAACTCCAGCCGCGATTCCAGATACAATCCACCCACGGGAGAAAGATCGGCGTTTCTCGGGGAAAGCTTTAACTAAGTGAGCCTTAGCTTCAAGAAGATAGCGCCCGGCGTTGGGTCGGACGCGTATGCGCCGGTGGTCTCAAAACCCATCTTCGCGTAGAGGCTGAGCGCATCGGTCATAATCGGCAGGGTGTCGGCGAAGAGCGTTTCGTATCCGACGGCTCGCGCGCGAGCGATCACCTGTTCCACCAGATGACGACCGAGGCCCCGGCCACGAAACTGGGGCCGCAGATATAGGCGTTTTACCTCACCCGCGCGATCGCTCAGCCGCCGCAGCGCGATGGTCCCAGCGGGAGTGCCTTCGATCCAGGCGATCAGCAACGCGCCGCCGTCCTCGCCATACTTGCCGGGGAGCCCCCGCAATTCTTCGCCGAAGCCTTGAAAGTCGTCCGGCAAGTCGATGGATTTCCAGTATTCTCGCCACAGGTCGCGGACGGCGGCGAGGTCGTCGGGACTTTCGACGATTCGCACGACAGCGCCGGGGACTTCAGACTTCAATAGGATCGCCAAGCGCTAGCGTATCGCCCTGCACGTCGCCTGGAGGGCTTCGCGTGCCATGCGGCGGATGATGTCGCGCTTCTCGGCAAAGCGCGCTGTCCATGCCTCTTCGTCGGCCAAGGAAGCTAAGATTTGAGATGCAATCGCATCCTGTTCGTCGGGAGGCAAAGCGGTCACCTTTTCCAAGGCTTTCTCCAGGAGCGACGACATATTCAAATCTTAGCCCGATCTTGCGGTTCGGTGCATGAAGCTCGCGGGAGGCTTACGGTCCGAGATGCACTAATGCCCACCGCGAAATAGCGAAAACAGCTCGATCACCAGGATCGCCACCACCATCGCCTCCAGCACGAAGGCCCGCGCCTGATGAAACTCGTTCATCATGAACTCGTACAGCTCGCCGGCGGTCCGCAGCTTCTCTTCCACCAGGTTGCGGTAATCGGTGACGCCCACGCGAGCGGCCGCGATGCGATAGGCGCGGGCGTAAAACATGTCGCTCAGGAACTTGATGGCGTTGTCGGTGCGTTCAGTGAGCTCGCGGACGTCGAGCCGCAGCGTGTTCAGCCGCTCGGCTTCACCGGCCATCCTCCAGCGCCGGAACCAGCTGCCCCGATGCTCGAGCGACTTATATACGTTCTCGAGCACGCGGGTGAGCACGTCGTCATAATGCCGGAATTCGAGTAGCTGGGTGTTCGCATATTCGAGCAACTGGACGGTGGGCGCAGCGCCCTCCAGCGTATCGTACACGAGCGCGGCCACCCAGCCGGTGACCAACAAATCGCTCGGATAATATGACAGGCTGGACTGCAGGACTTCGCGGCGCTCGCTATCGGCCAAGGGTTGGGATTCGCCGCGGACGATTTGTGCGATCTGTTCGCCGCGCTTGGCCAGCATGACGGGCGCGGTCAACGGCTGGCCGTCCTCATCCAGCGCCTCGCGCAAATGGATGATGTAGTAGTCTTCGCTGAGCCGTGCGGGATAAGCCTGCACGAGGGCTGGCGCAGCGCGCTCCAAACGCGACTGGATCAGCTCGGCCGTGCGCCGCTCGATCTCGGGCGCAAGAATCCAGCGGTTCGATAAACCAATCAATTGTTCCCAATCCGCCTCGAATTCCAGCTTTAACTCGACGCTGGCCACGCCGTAGTCGAAATATTTGATGCGGGCTTCGAACCGCTCGCCGGTCTCGATGACCATGGGTTCGGCGATTTCGATGGCGGGGGGACGCTCGAAGCGCACGTATTCGGGGGCGGGATGCTTGAAACTCGGCTGCGGCCGCGCGGTGTCGGCGCCCACCAGGTCGCGGAGTTTGTCAATGCGGATCTCCTCGGCCACGTCGTACAACACAAAAACCCAGAACGATCCCCGGAGCGGAGCCATCCTTTGTATTGTAAGCGGGGTATTGTAGGCGGGCGGGCCTATTTGCCGGTTGCCGTGAAGTCGAGGATGATGTTGCCGAGATTCGGCAGGGACGATGACTGTTCCAGCGTCATGAGGATCGAAGTGGAGGGAAAGATCCACAGCACTGTCTTGATCAAGCGGAAGTTTTCGCCTCGCTTCATCTCTTCTTTGGCCGGGTCGCCGTACTTTTGGATGAGCGCGGCACGGAGGGTGTCGAAGTCTTGAGCGCTCGATCCGGGCGCGGAGTTTGCCAGTCCAAAATAAGACCACAGCCTGACCAGCGTGATCCCTTTTGCGACGCTTTTCGCGCCGACTTGCACGCCGACCTCGACGCCAGCAATCTTGATTGGCTTAAGTTGCAGAAGCGTCCAATCATCTTTGGTTTCGGGCTGCGGAGCGACACCATACGCTGAGGCGGCTTCAGCGATCGTCATGCCCCATTGGATCTTGTCCCAGCCGGTGATGTCTTGAGGCTTGGCGTCTTTGGACTGACCGTACAAGGAAATAGCCAGCGCGGCCAACAGACCGAACCGAACCGGGCTCATCCGCTAATTCACGCCGCCCATCAGCTTTTTCGTTGGCTTCACCAAGAGCACCAGCACCACTGCCGCTCCGAAGGAAATGATCGCGACGGTGCCAAACAGCGTCGGTAGCGGCATGGATTCATAGAGCGACGCCGCGGTACCGGCGAGATAATCGCCGATGCTGATCGAAACGAACCAAAGTCCCATCATCATTCCCGCGAGGCGCGCGGGTGCGAGCTTGGTCATGGCGCTGAGCCCGACGGGACTCAAGCACATTTCGGCGACGGTCTGTACGAAATATGTCCCGGTCAACCACCATGGCGAAACCAGCCCGCCCGCGATGGCGACCCTGGCGGGTGGGATCAAAATCGCAAATGCAATTCCGCTGAACACCAGCGACCAGGCGAATTTGGTTGGGCTCGACGGTTCGCGCTTGCCCAACGCGATCCAGAGCCATGCGAACACCGGCGCCAGGATCATTACGAAAGCCGCCGGTACAAATTGGAACCAGCTCGGCGGGAAATCGAACCCGAGCAGGACGTGGCGCGTGCTTCGTTCCGCAAACAAGTTCAGCGACGATCCGCCCTGCTCATACGCCGCCCAAAATACCGCCGATGCGATGAAGAGCACCAGAATCGCACCCGATCGTTTGCGCTCCGTCACCGACCAACCGGGGCCCAGCAACAGCCAGGCGAAAATCGCCAACGACACGAGGATCAAAACCAGACCGAGCGCGCTGGATATGCGTTCCACTGTGATCTCGATGCGGCCCGTCGCTGCCAACAACCCCACCGCTGCCAGAATCAAAGCGGATGCGGTCATCGCCAGCACGCCGCTACGCTGCAAACGAATACGCGCCTGCGGAGGCTGTCCCGCGGTTCCGAGATACTTGGCGCCCAGCAAGAATTGGATGAGACCCGCGAGCATGCCAATGCCAGCCAGCCCAAAACCCAGCCGCCAATTGATCCGTTCGCCTACCCAACCAACGGCCAAGGGCGAAAACGCGCCCAAATTGATGCCCATGTAGAAAATGGAGAAGCCCGAATCGCGACGGCGGTCGCCCTGCGCATAGAGCTGCCCGACCATGGTGCTCACGTTGGGCTTCAGCAGTCCGGTACCTACAATCAGCAACGCCAGCCCCGAGTAGAATCCTCCGATGGCCGGGCTCATCAAGGCGAACTCTCCGGCCGCGATCAGAATCCCTCCATACAACACGGCTCGCCGCTGCCCGAAGATGCGATCGGCCACCCAACCACCGGGGAGGCTCAGCAAATACACCATGGCCGTGTAAAATCCATAAATCGCGCCGGCCTTCACCACCGGGAAACCGAGGCCGCCGTTGGCGACGCTGGCCGTCATGAACAGGATGAGGATGGCGCGCATGCCGTAGTAGCTGAAGCGCTCCCACATCTCGGTGAAGAACAGCGTAGCCAAGCCGCGCGGATGCCCGAAAAAGCGGGTGTCGGAGTGCGTAGCTGCCACAGCGGGATTCATATCTTAAGTTGTAACCCTAACATGTCACGGGTGCCGAGCGCCCTGCTATACTCTCTGTCAACCGAGCGTCCGGCATGAAGTTACTTGCCAAATTCAATCTTATTTTGATCGCGTTGTTCGGGGCGGGCTCCGTCCTGATCGCCTTCGCGGCGTATCAATTTCTGATGCGCAACGCGCGAGCGCAGGTGGTGCAGCAGGCTGAGCTGATGAGCGAGAGCGCCCGCTCCACGCGCCAGTACACCTCCAACGATCTGGCGCCGCTGTTCGATACCCTGCCCAATCCGGAAACCCGCTTTGTTCCCGAATCCGTTCCTTTTTACGCCGCAACCGCCACGTTCGATTATCTGCGCAAGCAATATCCCGACTACACCTACAAAGAAGCCGCGCTCAATCCCACCAACCTGCGCGACCGCGCCGTGGACTGGGAAGCCGACCTGATCAACTACTTCCGCAATCACACCGACAAGACGGAGTTGATCGGGGAACGCGACACGCCCGCGGGACGCATGCTCTACATTGCACGGCCCATCATGGCTGAACAGGCTTGTATGGAATGCCATCGGCGGGCCGCCGAGGCTCCGCCCGGAATCGTAAAAACGTACGGCAGCGTGAACGGATTTGGCTGGAAATCGAATGAAACGGTGGCGGCGCAAATTGTTTCGGTGCCCATGGCGGTGCCTATCCAGATTGCGCGCACGGCGTTTCGAACGCTGGTGATTTATTTGATCGCGGGCTGCCTGATTTCGCTGGTGGCGATCGATGCGGCCGTGCTCTTGCTTGTGATCCGGCCCGTGCGCAAGCTATCGGAGGTGGCCGACCGCATCAGCACCGGGGACATGAGCCTGAGCGAACTGCCGGTCCGCGGCAGGGATGAAATCGCGGGATTGACGACGTCGTTCAACCGGATGATCGTGAGCCTGGAGAAGGCATTTCGGATGCTGAACGGCTAAGCGGCGCTCGCAGAATGTTGGCCAAAAATTGCTCACGATGGCTGGCCGAGCTGATCTCCCGAGCCAGCGCCTGGCACAAATCATGCTGCGTATGATGGGTGGCTGCGGCGCGGCGCACCAGGATGTGGGCGATCGGACCCACGTAGGCCATCAGCTCCTTCGAGACGCGATCGAGGTCGGCGTCGGTAAAGCCTGAGACCGCCGATTCCCCGCCCTCCCGTTCGAAAGGCTTCGTGGTGACGGTGGCAGTTTCGTTCAGCCGGATTGCATCGAGCGCCTTCAGGAAATCGTCCGCCGTCAGGAAACGTTCGGACGGCTTCTTTGCCAGCGCCTTTAAAACAATTTGCGCGAGTTCCGCGGATATTTGCGGATTCACCTCGCGGGGCGACTGCGGAACGTCGTGCAAGTGCGCGGAGATGATGGCGTACGCGCCGCCCGATCGAGACTCAAAAGGCGGCCGGCCGGCGGCCATCTCGTACAGCATCGCGCCCATCGAATAGACGTCCGATCGCGCGTCCACGTGCTCGCCGCGGGCTTGCTCGGGCGAAATATAGTACGGCGAGCCGACCATCGTGCCGGGCTGCGTGAGCTCGATATCCGGGCCAACTCCGGGATCCTGGCCGGCTCCGAGCAACGAAGTCGCCAATCCAAAATCCAGCAGCTTCACAACTCCACGCGGCCCGATCATCACATTAGACGGCTTGATATCGCGATGAATGACACCATGGCTGTGCGCGTGCGCCAAAGCCCCGAGCACCTGGGACGCGTATTCCAGCGCCTGTGCCAGCGTGATTCCAGGCACCCGCAGTTTTTCGCGCAGGCTCACGCCTTCCACGAACTCCATGGCCATCACCAATTGGTCGCCATGGCGAAACGCGTTGTGCATGGCCGCGATGTGGGAGTGCTCCAGGCGGGCCTGCAGACGGATCTCGCGCAGGAACCGTTCCACGATCACCGGAGTGGCAGAGGCGTTGGGCAGAATCACCTTCAGCGCTTCGATGCGCTGGGAGATGGCGTGGCGGGCCTTGAAGACCGATCCCATGCCGCCCGCTCCGATAGCGGCCAACACTTCGTAATCCCCAACCCGATCGCCCGGTGCGAAGATCATTTTGCTGCCCGGAGCCACGCCTGAATCCTCCGTACCTTCGATCATGTCAACTTTCGGGCATTGAAGGCAACACGCCTGACGCAAGGGAGCTGTTAACGCGGCGGAAACGGAACCAATTTCAGCTTGCTGCACATTTCACACGGACGGACAACCGTACAGCGCTCGATCCAGCAGCCGATGTCTCCCACTTGCGACAGGAACATCCGCTCGACGTGCCGTCCTTCCCATCCGCTGGATAAAACCAGGTCTCCGCTGCGCAGTTCGGACTTTAGAAAGCTCGCGGCAGCCCTGAAATCCTCATAGGCCCACACGGATCCCTCCGCCATTCCTGCCTCCACCGCGGACCGAACAGCCAATCGGCCATTCTTGCCCAAGAAGACCGCCATATCGGCGGCCTGCGCGACTCTGCGGCCAATATCGCGGGCGCGGGGCCGTCCCGAGAGCCCGGTGTCGAACACGTCGCCCACCACGACGATGCGCCGCTCAGCCTGTGCCCGCGCCAGGAAATCCAGTCCGGCCATCAGCGATGGAAGATTCGCGTTGAATTCGTCGCGAATAATACAAGCGCCGTTGGACAGGTGCATGGGAGACATGCGTCCGAGAACCGGTGGCACATTCTTAAGAGCCGCCGCGCATTGTTCCAACGGCACGCCGCAACTCATGGCTGTTGTGACAGCAGCCAGAACCGAAGGCAGAAATTGTTCTCCGAGTAAATTGGTTTCGATGCGGGCGCTCTGGTCCCCGCAGCGAACACGAAACGTCAACCGTTGCGGCCATGCAGCCGAAATCTGGTCTGCAACGACAACGCTCTCCGGCGAAACGCCGAATGTACGAATCCGGGCGGGGGAGCGCTCAGCCATCGCCAGGACCCTGGGATCGTCGGCGTTCAGGATCGCGGTATTCCGGGCAGTCAGACGGCTCAGGAGTCCCGCTTTCTCCTCGGCCACAGCCTCGATGGTGGAGAACACGTTCGAGTGGATGCTCAGCACCCGCAGCATAACTACGACGTCCGGCGCAATCAACCGAGCTGCGCGGCGCAATTCGCCAGGTGTATTGGAGCCAGCCTCGATCACCGCGAAGCGATGCCGCCACCGGGTATTTAGCAAGATACGAACTGTGAGGCTGTTACGGCCGCCTGGCAGCCAGTTGGTAGGAGCGTGAGAGGAGAGTATGGAAGCCAGACATGCGGTGGTGGTGCTCTTGCCAGCGCTGCCGGTGATGGCGATGAAGGTGGTTCGAAACATCAAGCGCCGCCATAGGAACGCCGCGGCTGTAGCCAGGGAATGGGTGAGGACGGAGATACGTTTGCGAAGCAGTGGACGCATCCAGATTGTATGTTACTCCCCAGCGTTGCATGTTACTCCCCAGCGCTTTCCGGATGTATACTGCCCGCATGCTCCGATTTTGTTTGCTCGGCGTCGCCGTGCTCGCCGGGACGACGCTTGCATCCGCCCAGTGGCCACGCGTCGCATCGCCAAAACTTCCGCGCAGTGCCGACGGCAAGGTGAACCTGAGCGCTCCTACGCCGCGCGCCGCCGACGGACATCCCGATCTCTCGGGCCTGTGGGAAATGTATTCGGAGTCGGATCGTCCGACGCTTCTCATGAACCTGGCCTCCGATCTCAAGCCTGGCGCGGTCCCGTTTCTGCCACCGGCCGAGGCCATTTTCAAGGAGCGTGAAGCAACCAACTCCAAGGATCATCCAGGAGCGCAGTGCCTGCCGTCCGGCATCCCTGAGAAGGACACCGTTCCCGCGCCGTACAAGATTGTGCAGACGCCCGATCTGATCATTGTTCTTTACGAATCGCGCACTATTTTCCGGCAGATTTTCACCGACGGCCGCGCTCTTCCGCCGGATCCCAATCCCGCGTGGCAAGGCTACTCGGTGGGACATTGGGATGGCGACACGCTGGTGGTGGAATCGGCGGGCTTCAACGGCAAGACGTGGCTCGATATGGCCGGCCATCCTGCCAGCGAGGCGTTGCGCGTCACCGAGCGCTTTACGCGCCGGGACCTCGGGCACATGGATCTTCAGATCACGATCAACGATCCGAAGTCGTATGCGAAGCCGTGGACGGTCGCCGCCAAAGTGCATCTGCTGCCCGATGACGAGCTCATTGAACATATTTGCGAGGAGAACAATAAGGCGCCGGGGCATCTGGTGGGGAAATAACTTAGGTCAGTTGCCGAGCAAATCCGAGCGCTGCCCGAGGGCCGTAACAGAATCCACTGGAAGATTGTATACGTCCTGAAACAAATCCGTGATTTCGCGGCGCGGTTCCGTATTCGCCGGCGAATACCAGATTCATCCTGCATCCCCCTCGTTGTGCGCCGCGCGCCGGAAGTGAGCCGAGTCCAACATACGTTCCACGCGCTCCTGATTTTCCCTGGTTACGGGCTCCGCAAGATCCAAAAGCCCCACGCGCCATTCGGGCTTCTGATCCACCACGCACTGGCCATCCAGCACCATGGCGTCCATCATCCGGCGAGCCAGGCCCATGGTGCGCAAGTGTTGCTGGATGCGAAAGTACACCAACTGATTCGCCGCCGAAACAACCGCGACTCCGACCGTCAGATTGGTTGTGTCGGCGTGCGGAGGATCCGGCCGCTGCAGCATGATTTCGAGCAGGTACAAGCGATCCGGCTCCTGGTCCGCGTCGAACTGGAACACATTTGAGGCAAGCAGGCTCCGCTCCCGGTAATTCAACCGCGAGGCGTCGTCGGCCGACGTAGCCAGGACGATGCGGATTCGCCCGATGGAATCCGGATCCAGCCGCAGCCGGACTTCACAGAACGAGCGGAATCGGGCACCATAGCAACTCGCGCTAATCATCCACGTCACCCGAAACATCATGGACCACGACCAGTGATCGAACAGATTCATCCAGCCCGCGTTGTCGGGATGATCGTGTTCGGTCTCGAGGTTCAAATCCAGATAGACATCCTCCATAAGCTGCAGGAGTGCATTGCAGAAGTGGAAGCCGGCCCTGCGCTGCGCAACTCTCGGCGGCAGGCCCAGCGACACGGCGGACGTCACGTGGCCTACGTCCGATGCGCCAGCCATCAACCGTTCCCATTCCGGCGTCATCTGCGTGTCCAGGAATTCCAGATCGGAATCCTCGCGCAGGCGGCGCATCAAATTGACCAATGCCTCGGCGTGCCGTGTGAAGGAAGCAGCTGTGTTGGGACTGGATGCCCGCCAGCGCTGGCGCAAGTCCGAAAAGAAACGAGACCGGTCCGAATCCAGTGTCGGCGCAGCGCGCCCCGGCGTCTTTAGGCGGTGCTGGGCCGCATCGGCAAAGACTGAGGCGCCGATGTGATAGCCCAGCTTGCGATAACTCTCGAATTGCGATTCGTCAAAAAACTGGTCGGCCGTCGTTTGATGGGGAAACTCGGGATGAGTGGCGGCATATTCAAGAACATCGGACGGCTCATCGCCGGTGAGGCTGGCTTTCAGGTAGATGAGTGTGCCGCGCGGAGCATCGGGATACATGATCGAGCCAACCGCGCAGTGAGTCCCGCTCAGAGGGCGGCGCGCGGCCGCCGAAGCGGTCAACTTTGGGAGCAGCGAATTCAAGTCGATGTCGATTTCCACGCCGAAATCGGCGCGGCACTTGCGGATGGCGTTGCCCAGATCGTCGAAGATAAAAGCCGCGTCCTGCCCGCCATCGCAGGCGATAATGTAACGGCATCTTCTGCGGATGAGCTCGTAAATGCCCAGGTTCTCAAAGTGGCCGCCGTCGGAGAGGTACACATAATTACTCTTGCCGTTCGCCGCGCCGGCCAGTTCCACCAGCAAATAGCCCAGGCCGAAACCGGGTCCGGAGCGCCTCCAGCATTTTTCGTCGCGAGGGTTGCCGATCCAGGAACCCAGCCGAACGTTAAAAACGGTGAGCAGGAACGCTGTAGCCGGCGCCGTGTGGAAACCCCAGTTGGGACTAACCGCCGCTCCTGAAATGGCCACTGCCCGTCCCACGCGGATACCGGTCTTCGGGAATGCATAATCCTTGGTGGGCCGATAGCCATGCAGAGCCACTCCCTTGCGCTCGTGCGGAGCGCCGCCCCTTTCTTCGGTGGGCGTGGAGGCGAATCCGCTGAACTGCGGCGTGAACGAAAATGCTTCGGCCTTGCGCTCCTGCCACGCGAGTTCCTCGCCGCTGACCAGATTCAGAGTGGCATTGAAGATTGGATACGGCCCGCAGTAAGGCGCGGCGGGGTCCTCCGGCGAAAGGCTCGCGAGGGCCAAATCGTCGTCCGGGTCGAAGCCCGTGAAGCGGTTCGGCTTCCTGCGCCGGGACGCTCCCAGATAGCAACGCACCAGCCGGTTCTCGTAAAAGTTGTGCATCGAGAATTGGTTCAGATCCACACGCGACGACAATAGGACCGCCACTCCCAGGCAAACGGCGGCAGCCAGCCAGGCGTCCCCAGGTGGCCACCAGGAGAGAAAATCGAAGTGGCCGGCGTCCAGAGGTGGCATCCCGGCGAATCCGGAGCCGAAGAGCGCAATGATCACCATGTGGATGCCGAACGATAGCAGCAGCAACAAGCCACCCATAAAAATCGGTGGAGCGAGGCGAGCGATCAGATCGGAAGCGGGATCGCTGGTTTTACCCCCGGTCTGATCTCCGCGAGCCTTCAGCACGCCGGCTGCTGTGGTGCCAATCCATCCGGAGCCAAGTAATGCGCTCAGGTAGGACCCGTACGGAAGACCGATTATTTTCGCCACGATCCATGGCCCATATACGGCTGTCCCAGCCACAGACACCCAGGCCAGCAGCCAGAGGGAGAACACTGCGCCCGCCCGGCTCCACCATTCGCGCCGGTCGTCCGGGAGATTGCGCCCGAACAGCCCCAGGTGCAAGATGATCACCAGCGTATAAACCATCGAGATCACGAGCGTTCCCCAGACCAGGTCGTGCCACACCGCGCTCGGGCCGTCCCACAGCCGGAACAACCTGTCCACAGCCACCAGCAGCAGACCTCCCACAACGGCGCAAATGCCGTTGAAGAACAAAACAGCCGCCGTAAATATCGTCCAGCCCCACGCGCGTCCCGGTGTCGCGGCCGCTTCGACGAAGAAGTTGCGATGGTAGTCTCCAAAAAACGAAACGATGCACAGAAGCACAAAGAACGAGCCGCTTACCAGTAAATCCGTAAACCGGAAGCTGGCCCGTCCCTTTCGAACCTCAAACAGCCACGCTGCCACCAATATCGAAGACAAGAAGAGGGGCAGAATTACGAGCAGGTGGATACCTTTCTGCTGAAACCGGAGCTTATCGGTTCGCGCGAACTTGTCGCCGAAGGAGCGCAAGTTCTGCTGGATCATGAGCACAGCCGCGGCTAAGGGAACCAACCCGATGGCGGACCATAGATGATGGCGGTGGACCACCTCGAACACAATCATGGCGCCGCGCGGGACCATCAGCAAAGCCGACAGCGCCAGCACGATGACGATCAGATTCAGCAGCGTATTGCGCGCCCAAATGGCCCCAATGCTCCACGAATCGACGCTGAAGAAGCCGGTCCGGGGCGCCAGATAATTGCTGTACTGCCGCAGCCACTTGATGGGTTGCGTGGCAATGGACTCCGGATCGGGCGAATCCAATGGAGACAGCGCCTCAGCCACATCCTCCGGTTTTTTCGAGCGCCGAATCCAGGCATGCAACCAACTTCCGATGTATCCTCCGCCGGAAACGGTGGACAGATAATCGAAGTAGCGCATGAGCTTCAACTCCGCCAGCGCCTGCGAGATGCCCAGGTTCAGCGTAGCGCTGCGTATGCCGCCGCCGGAAAATGCGAGCCCGATCAATTGCGCCTCGTCCTGCTGGGTGGCGTCCGTGGGTTTCACGCGCCGCAGTTTTCTTGAGGCAGATACGGCTTCCAGCTCGATGGCCAGAGTCCACGGAAACGGCAGAGCTTCTTCGAATGCGATCGCGGTCTCCCCAGCCAGACGATCGTCGAAGAACAATACTGTCTGCATGACCCCGACATCGACGGGCACGCCTGCGATCAGCTGCCGGAACTTCGCGAGCACCGTGACCACTTCCGGCGGTTTCCCAGGAGGCGGCTGGACCGTGAGCATTGTCACGACCTTCTGCGCGAGATTTTGAATCAATTGGGCGAATACGATGCCGGGGTACTTTCTTTCCAATCGCTCACTCAGGATGGGATCCTCCTCCAGGCGGGTCCGAAGGAGAGCATTGAGTGAATCGGGCGTGTCGTCATTGCTGACATTGACATCCAGAAGACGGCGCATGTCCGCAGCCTTGCCGAGCGACTCGGAGGTCCAGAACGCCGGGCGAGGTAACCTTTCATCTTCTGCGCGCCGGTGAAGGTACAGAATGTTCGCGGCCAGAACCGCCACCCGCCTGACGTCGAGCGCCATTTTTGCTCCAGGAACACAAAATTACGTGGCGAGCCACGCTTGCCGATCCGGAAAACAGAGAGAGAAAGAATTATACACCCGAATCAAAACTTGTGGTCGAGTAATATATTCCCTTTTTGGCTTATGGAACACAAGCAACAAAGGGCTACCGTGTTGCCCAATACACTCGCGAATTCGCGTACAAAGCCAGCCTAATTGTCGATAAACGCGATAAAACTATTGAGTAGTTCGATCACACTTAGCCTCCAAGGCTGGCGACCGATACCTGTTCTCTGCCCTTCGCAACGAATAAACCGTACTGGCTTTATTATCAAGGGATGGAGACGCGCAGGAGGTCGCTGTTCAGAGCATGAACGATGAGAACCGAGTACGGGCGGGCAGGTTACTGGTGTTTGCAGGCGCGATGCTTTGCGCATTGCGATGCGTCTCAGGCCAACAGATTTTAAGCGAGGCTGAAAGGCCTTTTCAACCCCCCTCGGGCTTCGCTTCGAAACAACGTGAGGCCGCGGAGCTGGACAGCCGCACGCGTATCGAGGCGGATCATCCATACACTCTGTCGGAGCTGGTTGATCTGGCCGAGCGTTACAATCCCTCTACCCGCGCTGCCTGGGAGAACACCCGCGCTGCCGGCGCACGGCTCGGCATTGCTCGCAGCGATCTGCTGCCGGCCTTGAATGCGGTTGCTCTGACCAACACCACTCGGCAGGGGATCCTGTTCAACGACATTGTCGTGCAGCAGACGCTTGGTGTCTTCCAACCAATGCTTCAGCTGAATTACCTTATCTTCGATTTTGGAGGTCGCTCAGCGCGCATTGACGAAGCTCGACAACAGCTACTCAGTGCCAACCTCACCTTCAACCGTACGTTTCTGGACGTTCTCTTCGGGACCATGCGCCGGTACTACGAATTTCTTAACGCCATGGGCCAGAGGGATGCGGCGCAAGCGAACTTCGATAATGCAGAGACCGTGCGAAAGGCAGTCGACGCCCGTTTGACTGTCGGCCTCGCCACCTTGCCTGATGCTTTGGAGGCGCGGGCCGCCGCCGCGCAGGCCAATTTCACCCTGCAAGCTGCGATCGGCGACGTAGATACCCGGCGTGGCGACCTGCTCTCGCTGCTCGGAGCGGCTCCCTCAGAGCGCCTTCAAGTTCAACCCCTCGCCGAAATTCCAACACCAGAACACCTGGACATTGACGTGCACGAAGCCACCGAACGCAGCCTGTCACTACGGCCCGAGATCGGGGAACAAACCGCGGAGCGCGAGGCCGCCCGGGCTGAGATCCGTGCGGCTCGTTCGGCCTTTTTTCCCACCCTTCAGTTGCAGGGCGAGGTGGGTGTGTACCGTTCTTACGGAAAGCAGGATCTATTTCCAGGCGGGTACGCCGGGCCCCAGGGGGAGTGGAACGTCAATGTGAGTCTGGAATGGGATCTCTTCGATGGAGGCCGCCGCTCCAACCAACTTGCCGAAGCGCGCGCCAACGAGAGACGGGCACAGGCGCAGATCGACCAGACCCGCGACGAAGTAGAGCAGCAGGTTTGGACTGCATACGTGACTGTGCGCACGGCGTTTTACCAACGCGACGCCGCAGCAGCACTGCTGGCCGCCTCGCAGAGTTCCTACAATGCCGCTCTCAGGGCCTATCAACTAGGTCTGCGCAGTACCGTCGACGTAGTCTCAGCACAACGGACCCTGGCCCAGGCGCTTAGCAGCGATGTCGCCGCACGAACAACGGTTCTGACAGGGCTAGCGGATTTTGCCTATCGCACCGGCGATCTGCTACAGTCGGCATCCCGAAAGTCCCATCCATGAACAGCCAGAAAAAGACCAGCTCGGAAAAATATCCGGCGCGCCAAATCACTACCGCGGTCCTCGCTTCGACTTTGGTTTTCGCGTCGGCCGGCTGTGCGCACTCTCCTTCGTTCAACGTGCTCGGTTCCTACTTCCCCGGCTGGATCGCCTGCATGGTTGCCAGCATCCTGCTGACCGCTCTCGTTCGGTTCGTATTAAATCGATTGCAATGGGAGCAACGGGTGCCGGCTCTCCCTTTGTTCTACTTCGCCATCACACTGCTCATTGCCTGCTTAATCTGGCTGATCGCGTTCGAGTAAATAAGGAAAGGAGGTTTGCGTGACAGACGATAATCGCAAGGCCGCGGACGAAGAGGCGAAGGCTGGCGTACGACAAGACCAACCCGCCGGACCGCCTGAGCACGAGCACGAAGAGAACCGGCCCGACGAGCCACTCCGCAAGCCGAAACCGATGATTGGATGGCTTCTTCTCGTATGTGTTGTGCTGCTTGCTTCGATCGTCGTTGTGATCGCAGTAGGCCGCGCGGTGGAGAATCCCCGTACGGACGACGCCGAGGTCTTTGCGAATTTCATCGGCATGGCGCCTCAGGTGGACGGGCCCATCATGCAGTTGCCCATTCGGGACAACCAATACGTCAAGGCGGGCGACCTGCTCTTCGTTGTGGACGAGCGGCCTTATCGTTACGCGCTGGAACGCGCACTCTCGCAACAGTACGCGCTCGAAGGCCAAATCGAAGATCGTCAGCGTTCCATTAACTCGCAGATCAGCAGCGTCCATGTGGCGCAGGCGAACATTGCGAGCAACAATTCCAATCGCGATGCCCTCAACGCGACCATCTCGGAAGCGGAGGCGAACTTGGCCGACTCGCGCGCTGCTTTGCTCCGCGCCGAAGCGGATCGCAAGTACGCAGCGGATAATCTGCACCGGCTTGAGCCTCTGCTGGAGCAGCAATTTGTGACAGTCGATCAAGTGGAACAGGCGCGAACTTTGCTTGAGACGCGCACGCGCGCCGTGGAGCAGGCTACCGCGCAGGTGGCCCTCAGCGAAGCTCACGTGCGTACTACTCGGTCGCACTATCAACAGTCCGGCGCAGAGGTCGAGCAGAGCGAAGCCCAGCGTGAGCAGGCGGCCAACGGAGTGGAGACTCTAGCCCCGCTCACAAATCAGCGTGAGGAACGCGCCGCCGCGATTCGTACCGCCCGCTACAACCTGAACAACTGTCGCGTGTATGCCCCCTTCGACGGCTACATCACCAACCTGACCACCTCCGTAGGTGAGTACGTGCATACCGGCACTCAGGTCTTCACCATGATCGATTCGCGCGTTTGGTGGGTGGTCGCGAACTTCCGCGAAACCCAATTGAACCACGTCACGCTG
>DATHMO010000145.1:0-21297 GCA_035486995.1 Bryobacteraceae bacterium | reverse complement strand
TTTGCGTTTGATGGAGCGATGGACGGCAAAACAGCGATTGGCGAGAGAATCGTCCGGCTGCGGGATGCGGGTACATCGGCAGTTTCCGTCAACACCTACCTTCGGGCTTTAAACGCATTCTTCCGTTGGGCAAACGCTGAGGGACACCTCGGTGAACTGCTCCGTATTACTAAGCTGAAGGATGAAGCACTGTCGCTGAGATCCGATGACGTGGACTTGGACAACTTCCTCCTTCTTGTTCATGGCTAGGGTGGGAAAGATCGGGTTGTACCGATCTCGGCCGACTTGCGAAGGGTGATGTGGCGGTGGCTTAAGGCCAAAAGTGGCGATGGTGGATTGGTGTTCCCGACCCGCAACGGAACCAAGATGAACTACCGAAACACCCTGGACGATTTCAAACGACTAGGGAAGCGACTGGGGATCATCGCCGTCAGGTTCAGTTTCCACACCCTCAGGCACACGTTCGCGGTGAACTACATCAGGAACGGTGGGGATGTGTTTCGGCTTCAAAGGATCTTGGGCCACACCACCTTGAATCTTCACCGCCTCAGATCCTGTTAGGCTGGAAGCAAAATCGGAAGAGGCAACCATGAAAGTCGGTCGCAATCAGCCGTGTCATTGCGGAAGTGGACGCAAGTACAAACAGTGCTGCCTCACGAAAGACGGAGCCACCGAACGAGAGGCTTTAGAAATTGCTGCTAGACGTGCCGAAAACCCTTTTGTAGGTGGACGTGCATCAACCTTCGATCAGGCCATTGATCGCGCACGCAAATATAATCCCCGCAAGATTCGGTGAGGCGAATTTCGGGTTGGGCTACTGTTGGACTTGAGGCGGCGGCTTCGTCACCGACTCAACCATCCGAAGTAGAAACCACAGAGAATAAGGACGGCGAACACAGCAAGAGTGCATAGCACTAGAATGACGCATCCCAATTGGGAGTTCTCTGCCAAGAGTTTGCTCAGCATCGCTAGGGTTCCACTCTCTAATCCCCGCTTCTCAGTTTCGATCAATGCTAACAAATCGGACATCCAAACAGGCCGGTTCCGAGCGTACTCATGACCCGCTGCCTATTATATTTTGGACTTGACTCATCGGGCAGAATCCGTTTAAATTCAGAACTGCCAGAGGGTAGGGCAGCTAGCTCGCTTCTAAGCAGGTGGTCGCTGGTTCGAGTCCAGCCGCGCCTACCATAACGGCATTTTGAAGCAGCAACTTGCAGATTCGCAGCGGAAGCATTTCCTGTTCTCAGTCTCGAAAACGTATCAAAACTCGATCGGGCCGGTAATACCGTTTAGAGATTTTTCATTCGCCGCTCGCCATCACCGGTGCACTGCGTGCGGCGGCGAGCCCACCAGGCCACCAGTTCCAATCGCCCGCAATACGAAGAAGCGCAGGCCCGATCACAATGCGAACCAGCGTCGCGTCAATAAACACGGCCACCGCCAGCGTAAATCCGATCATCTTAACCACCAGGAAGCTTCCGAAGGTGAATGCCGCGAATACTACAATCATAATCGCGGCGGCGCTCGTAATCAGGCCTGCGGTTCTGGCCAGCCCCTCCGGGATCGCCTCCATTTCACTCAGCCCGCTCCTCCTCGCTTCCAGGACTCGAGCAACCAGAAACACCTCGTAATCCATGCTCAGTCCGAAGACGATGGCAAAAGCGACGATAGGCACAATAGGGAACACGCTGCCCGTGCCCGCAGGAACGCCCAGGATCCTACTTCCGTGTCCTTCCTGAAAGACTAAAACTAATGCTCCAAAGGACGCGGCAACCGAGAGCAAGTTCAGAGCGATGGCTTTCACGGCGGCGAAAAGCGATCGGAATCCGCCTAGAAGCGCCAGGAGCGTACCAACCACCACCAGCGCCATTACCGAAGCAAATCGGTCCTCAACAATCGTCTGATAATCGGCATTCAGCGCCGGGATGCCTCCAACCATTAGCGTGGCGCCAGGTATTCCCGTGAGAGCCGCCGCGCCGGTCTTCCGAAGTTCTCGCACCCAGTTGACCTGATCGCGGAGGGAAACGGAAGCCGCGGGTAACACCTCCAGCAGCGCAGCCCGCCCGTCGCGGCTGAGAAACGTTCGACGCGTCTCCCGCGAGAGGTTGCTGAGGGAAGCCCGGTTGCCGTCCGCCATCGTCGTGATAGAAAGCACTCGGTCGGCACGAGGGTCGCTCGCAAGCCGTTTGGTGAAACGATCCAGTGTGTCCCACCCCGCGTCCGTTTGCGCGATGGAATCCTTTGGAAGTTCGAGGACCACGCGCAAAGATTCCACGACGCCACCGCGGTCCATTTGTTCCAGGGTGTGAAGCGCGTGGACCGATTCCGCCGCTGGCGGAAGCCAATTGCCCCTGGGGAGACTGGTATCGAGCCGTGCAGCCTGCGAGGCGAGCAGAAGCAAGGGGGCACCCGCCAAAACGATGGCAAGCCAGGGATGAGCGACAACCACCTTGCCCCACTTCCTCCAGCGGTTTCCCGTGCTTGCGGTTCGATCCGAATCCAGCCTCGCGGTAAAGGGCAACCGGCCAGCGTTAATCCGCGCACCGAGCACTGCCAGAAGCGCCGGAACCAGGGTAGTTGCAAGCAACACACTCATTGCCGCCACCAGGAATCCAGCTACACCGATGGAACGGACCTCGCTGATGGGAACCGTTAAGAGGGCTAAGAACCCGATAGCGACCGTCGAGGCTGAAATCAAGAGTGTACGGCCTGCCTGACGTGCCGCGATAGCCGAGGCTTGGAGTCCGTTGTATCCGGCGCAAATGGCTTCCCGGAAGCGGCTGACCATGAGCAGCGCGTAGTCGATCCCCAAGCCTAGCCCCAGCATCGTGGCCATGTTCTGAACCAGAATGGACAAGTGCCAACGCAATGCTAGAAATCCTGCAATGGCCAGAGTGGTTGCGATCGCAAGCTGGCCAACGGCCAAGGGAATCAGGGCCGCCACCACGCTTCCAAAAGCCAGCAACAGAAGCGCGAGCGTCGCCGGAATCACGAGACCTTCGGCGTGTTGCACGTCATCGGCGCTCGCTTTCCGAATGTCGAAATTCAGCGGCGTCTCGCCCGTCAGTTCGATGTTTACCTTCGGATAACGGCCCCGCAATTGATTTTGAAGTGAGTTCGCCCGCTCGTGAAGCTTGGGGACCAGCGACTCGACAGGGCCTTCGGTCGACGCGAGTCCGACTAGAACAAAGGTTCCTCCTCCTTTGCCGAGGAAAATGGAATCGCGCAAATCAAGACGGGAAACAATCCCCGACACGCCGGGTTCGTCTTTGAGCCCGTCCACAATCGTTGCTAACGCTTGCTCGCCCTCCTCCGAATCCGCGGGAGGGAGTCCCTGAATCACGAGGACCACTTGGTCAACGAATGGCGAACGAAAGCGGCTGGCCAACTCCTCGGCGACAACTTCCGCTTCGCTACCTTCGACACGAGTTGCAGTCTCCAGGTGGCGCTCGGCGTGAAAGGAAAACGGAAGAAGCACAAGCACAGCGGCAAGGACCAGCCCGGCTGGCCAGAAACGGCGCAAATGTACGAGATTCATGAGTTATGCAAATTTCTTGCCACTAGGGCGGGTTTCCTCTAGCGGCCTTACAGTGGCAAGGATACACCCTCCAACCCATCGCCTGCCGGTTCTTCTGAATCTGCGAAGATTGGTTGAAGACTCGGTCGGTAAAACGGAGGACCAATGCGCAAACTCGCGATGCTCGGGCTCGTCATGGCCATTCAACTTGCCGCAGCTGACCCGCGCATTGGCTCGTGGACGCTCGTTTCCGCGGAGTCTGCCCTGGATCCCCCCAACAAACTCTCCATCACACCGCTTCATGATGGAGTGCATGTAGTGACCACAGGCGAGACCCATATCGACTTCACAGGGATGTGGCACGGACATGAATCGCCCGTACAAGGCAATGCAGCGTTCAATCAAATCGGGCTGCGCCGGATCGATAAACATCAAGCCGAGGTCATAGAGAAGAAGGACGGAGCGGTTGTAGCTACAGTTCGTGACAAACTTTCGAATGACGCTAGCGAGTTAACGATGACAACTTCAGCGAAAGGCCGTGCTAACGAAATCACCGTTTGGACACGGAGCGGAGGCACGAAGGTTGCCAATGACCTGTTTGCTGGTGAGTGGACCGAGGATCTGAGTAAGACTCGCTTACGGCAAGGATTGGTCCTCAAGATTGAGGCAGACGGAACGGACGGCGTCCGTTTCGCGGGTGAGTTCAGCTACACCGCCCGTTTTGACGGCAAGGAACACGATCTAAGAAACTCCAGCAACGACACCGTGACGCTCCAACTTGTCGACGCTCACACGGTCGATTCGATTTACCGGCGCGACAATCAAGTCGCTCAAAAGGATCGCTGGATCGTTTCCGCCGACGGGCAACAGATGACAGTAACCACGACAGGCACGTTGGAAACGGGACAGCAGGTTCGGGAGAAGTTGATATTTCGGAAACAGTAACGCAGGCTGCGCCGCGCGATTCATCCGCGCAAATAGCTATTGGTGGGCGGCCACGGCTCTGAACTCTCGCTGCGCAACCGAGACGATTCCCTTGCGCTGCATGAATCTCAGGATGCCGTTGACCGTATCTTCCAGAGACGGGTCCGCCTTGCCCCACTGGGCCGCATTCCGAGCCGCCTGATAGCCCGAACTGTCATAGCGCTTGAACTCCATCGCCGAGATGTTGTCTACCGAGCCCACCAGAAAGTCCAGCAGCGGAAAGAGCAGATCTTCCTTCCTGCATCTCTTGATCAGCTCGGGCACGAAGTCGGGAAGACTAAATATCTCGAATTGCCGTCCGGTTGCCTTAGTAATCAAGCCGGTAATATCCAGCATATTCGCATAATCGTCCCGAGTGACATGATATGTCTGATTGGCGGTGCCGGGACTCGTGGAAATGGCAACGATATTGTTAGCTGTAATGTCCGCGGGAACGAAACTAACCTGGTTCAAAGCATCCACGCCGATGCCGTGATTCACCATGAACGCAACTAAACGAATGGCGATATCGAAATTGTTGCCTCCGCCCATGACGGATGGACTTACCAGCGCGGGCCGGAAAACCCGAGTCTCAAGTCCCCGGCGGCGCGCGTCAAAAACCACCTGTTCCGCTACCCATTTGGACTGGCTGTATCCAAAATCGAGAAGCTCCATATCCTGGTTCATGTCCGTCTCATACAGGACTTTCTTAACCGCCCAGCCGAACACGAAGGTAGTGGAAACGTAATTCAAGCTCTTGGGCCGCCCTTCGAACGCCAGCCGTAAGACCTCGTTCGTTCCCAGCACGTTTGCGTCGCGCATCCGGTCGTAGTTGAACAGGTAGTTTACAGTTGCGCCGTTATGAAACACCGTGTCCACTTCGCTCGCGAGGAAATCCCAGATTTTCGGCGTGAGGCCGAGATTGGGCTGCCCGAGGTCTCCACAAACGGGAATCACGCGAGCCTCGAACATCTGCATCAACCCGGCAGAGCAGGGCCCCATCGTCTCCATCGCCGCCCTCAATCTCTGCCTTCCCTGTTGGTCGTCGGAAGACCGGACCAGGACATAGATTTTCGCCCGCGTCTGTTCCAGCAGACTTTTCACCAGGAACGGTCCTATAAAACCAGTGCCACCCGTGAGCAACACGTGATTCAGTATCGGTATCTCGGGCAATAAGGCAGGCGCCGGCGGCTCGAAGATGAGCTTGCGGTCGTTACACATCATCCGCACTTCCGCCGCGCGCTGCTCTTCACGGAAAGCTGCCAGGGAATTCCGGAGGTGAACCAGTCCTTCCTCAGGAGAACGCACCAACTGTTCGGCCAGTCCAAACAACTCGGCTACGCTGACACGCTGGATGAGCCCGGTATCAACTTGCCTGGCCAGCATATCAGCGCCATTATTCTTTAAAAGCTCTTTGATCTCGTGCATAAACACGACAAGATCCATGGAATCCAGGCCCGCTTCGATCAGGTTGTACGATTCCGTGCCGGTAAGGTTGTAGCGGGCTTTCAATAACTCGAAAGGCGACTGCTCTTCAGAACCGGACGTTGCGGATCCGGCGCCCTTTTCCCTGGAAAACTCGGAAAGAACGGTGAACTGACCTGCCAGCCACATCTGCTTGGTTTTGTGGCGCATGATCTTGCCCGAGCTGGTTCTCGGTATCGCACGCGGCGCGATGAAGGAAATGAGCGCCACTTCCACGTTCAGATAATTCCGCACAGCGGCGGCAGCCTTCAGCGCTTCGGGAAGCGCCTTAGGGTTTTTGACCTCGGCCACCACCGCCAGAGCAGACTCGCTGTCATCGTGAATCTGGAAAGCGGCAACGCTATTGGTGCGGATGAGGCTGGATGCTTTCTCCACCACTTCCTCGATATCCTGCGCATAATAGTTTTGCCCGCGGACAATAATCATGTCCTTGATACGGCCGCAAACGAAGAGTTCGCCATCGTGGAGGAAACCCATGTCGCCCGTGCGGAGGTATCCATCGTCATAGGGGCTGTCGTCCACTAGCCGGGCATGAAACATCTTCAGGGCCAGTTCCGGATTATTCCAGTAACCTAGGCACTTACTTTCTCCAGCCACCCAAATCTCGCCGACATGATCCGGCGGCAGGGCGAGGTGCTTCTCCGGATCCACGATCTTTACGGTGAGACCTGGTAGTGGAGTTCCACAACTGATAATCTGAGTGGCCGCGTCGATTTCGGAAACCTCGGTCGTCATGCGGGCCTTGCCCAGCGCGATCGCGTTCTTGTTGACTGAAATGATGTTGCGGCCACGTTGCGAAACGGCCAGAGTATTCTCAGCCAGCCCATACGCGACAAAAAAGCTCTCCGATTTAAGTCCATAGGGCTGAAACCGCTCGAGAAATCGGGTGTACGTTCCCGGTTTGATGGGTTCCGCGGCAGCCAGCAGCAGCCTGAGCGAGCTGAGATCGCAATTTTCCAGACTCTCTTTGGAAAGGCGCCCGGCGCGCAGGCAATACTCGTAAGCAAAGTTGGGCGCCGCCGAGCAGCTGGCCCCATAGGCTTTTATCGTGTCGAACCACAGGGCCGGACGCTGAATGAAGTCCGTCGGAGCAAAGCCGTAAGTTGTTCCGCCTTTCAACGCGGGATAAAGGTAGCACCCGATAAGTCCCATATCGTGATACTGGGGCAGCCAAGATACGACGACCGGAGCGTGATGGTCGATGACGAGCGGACAATTATGCAGTATGTTTTCATGCGTAACCATCACGCCTTTGGGATCTCTGGTCGACCCCGAGGTGTACTGGAGAAACAGAAGCTTCGATGCGCCGTTGTGGGAGGCACCGTTGAAAGTTTCGTCGGAAATCGTATCGACGAAGTCTTCCGTTGCCATCCATGGAAGACCCGCGATGTAGTCGACGTCAACTCCCGATGCCGAGACTCCGCTCCTGGCGAGATTCGTCCTCAGAGATCCGTGGTAGTCTTTGCTCGTTAAAATACCGGCTGCCTGGCAATCCTTTGCGATGTGAACCATTTTGTACAGGGCGCCCTGGAAACCATGAGAACTAGGCGGATAAACAGGAACGGGGATCAAGCCCGCGCGCACGCAACCAAAGAACGCGCAAATCATTTCGAGTCCCGGTGGGTAGGCAAGCAGAACACGGTCGTGCGCCGCGAAACGATACTCTTTCCGTAAATGTCCGGCGATCACCTTCGTTCGGTGGAGGAACGACTCGTAGGTATAGCTTTCGATCTGATTGCCGTTCAGGTCAATGTACGAATAGAGAAGTTTGTGCGGGTGCTCTCCCGCAAGACTATCCAGCTGGTTTAAAATCGACGCGCTCATAGATCAGCTTCGTGCTGATGGCCATAATGCTGCCATTCGCTATCTCCCGGGTTTGAATAAGAAAACTCTGTTATGACTAAAACACGAAAAAAGTCTTGCTGCTCCCGGCGCCGCAGGGATGTGAAAACGACTGAGTCCCACCGCGCATAGCCATGGTTCCAAGCAACTTTCGGGACAGGGGCATGGACATTCTGAGTTTACGCGGCGTTTGGTTCGGTCGAGACATCGACCGCTCTGGGAAGGCAACTGGGCGAGCTAGATCGCCGACAGACAACCTCCCGAGGCGAGCAGAGAATGCTGTCCTCGCCGAGCGTCTTATCGCCCGATTCCAAACCTCTTCGCTCAATGCCACGCATCGGTCCATGTTAACAGACGATTGCAAGGGTTGGAATTTCTCCATGCTCCCCCAGCCGGATCCGATCTCCTTGATTTTCCGTAAGATTTCGAGCTAACATGCGGCTATCATGTGGAGGTGCGACTGATGTCCAAGACAGACGTGGCTATCAGTCTGAAGCCGGACATTGATGATCTTGTACCCCCTGAGGCAGCGCAACACTCCCTTGTCGACCCCGCAAGTGTGGCTTCGTTTCCCAAAGTCTTACGCCGGCGCCTCGACAATTTTTTTTCCGACGGGAACATTTCCCCCAAAGCCGACCGCACGATGTGGCTCAAGATCACCTTGGGCGTCGCAGTGCTGGCAGGCACCTGGATTGTTCTTTACACCTTCAACCCGAGTTCATGGAAGTTTGTTGCCATCTATCTTTTGGGCGGCCTCGCCCAGACCTTCCTTTTGCTGAACATCGCGCACGACAGCAACCACAACGCCATCTCGTCGTTGCGATCTGTAAACAAAGTCCTGAACTACGTGTTTGATGTTTGCGGCATCAATTCGTACATGTGGCGCATCCTCCATCACCGAGGGCACCATTCCTGCATCAATCTTCACGGTGAAGACGACGCACTTACGGGACGCCGCATCTTTCGGTTCACGCCCCACGAACCTCGCGCGCCCCAGCATAGGTTCCAGCACATCTACGCTCTTTTTTTCTACGCCCTGTTTTCTCTCGATTATGTTTTTCTAAGGGACTTCGAGTGCTTCTTCTTTCCGTCTCACGGATACCTGAAACGCACCAAACATCCGATGCGGGAATACGTCATTCTCTTCGCGGGTAAAGGATTCTACCTCAGCTATATGATCGTTTTGCCGATCGTGCTGTTGGGTAAGTCGCCATGGCTGGTCGCCCTGGCGTTTGTGCTGACCCATATCATCGTCGGTTTGTCGGTGTCGCTGGTATTCCAGACCACCCACACGGTGGACAGCACCTACTTTCCGTCGAACCGCAGCGAATTTGACAACGGCGTTTATCACATCTTCGCGACCACGGCCGATTATGCTACCGAGAGCCCGCTCGTAGGTTGGCTTGTAGGCGGGCTCAATCATCACATAGTCCATCATCTGTGCCCTTTTGTGTGCCACACTCACTATGCTTCGCTGACTCGGATTGTGAAGGAAACCGCTGACGAATACGGCGTTCCCTACCGGCAAAATCCCACCATGCGGGGCGCAATCCGGCATCATTTGATCCTGTTGAAGCGCCTGGGCAGCGAGGCCTGACGTTGCCAACCGTGCCCGTCGTTTCCCGCTTCCGCTCTTTCACGGATTCGCGCACGATGGCCCGCAATCCCGTGCAGGTTTTGTCGAATTACACCGAGCTTCTAGGCGATACATTCCGGTTCTACTTTGGCGGCGTCAAAGAGGCCATCGTAACCACCAATCCCGCCGTTATACAGCACGTGCTGAAGACCAATTCGGAAAACTACCACAAATCCGAAATCCAGGTGAAGCGGATGGGCCACTTCCTGGGCAAAGGCCTTCTTACCAGCCACGGGGAGGTCTGGCGCACGCAACGGCGTCTCATCCAGAAGGGCTTCGATCGAAAACAACTGGACATTCTGTCTTCGATCATGCAGGACTCATTCGCCGAGTCGCTGCAAGATTTCGACCGAGAGGCCCGTAGCGGCCCGGTCGATATTTATCCCCACCTGATGAAAATGACGTTCGCCATGGTCGGCAAGTCGCTCTTTGGAGCCCACCTGAAGCACCAAGACATCGACCTCATCAGCCGGACGATCGCAACCGTCCAGGAATTTATGGTTCGCCAAACCATTCAGCCCTACCTAAATCCATGGTTTGCCGTCTCCGGGGAATTGCGCAGACACGAAGAAATGCGAGCCCGGGCCGACGGCGTTCTGCTCGATTACATCAAGAGGCGACGGCAGGAGGCGCCCGGCCACGATTTGCTGCAGATCTTGATGGATGCTCGTTACGCCGACGGGCACGGCATGAGCGATGAACTGGTCCTGAGCGAGAGCATGCAACTCCTGGTCGCCGGCCATGAAACATCGTCGAATGCTTTATCGTGGATTCTCTACTTACTCAGTTCTCGTCCGGATTGTCTCGATAGGTTGCGCCAGGAATTCGACCATGTGTTGGGCGGAGCTCCTCTCAGTTACTCCGACGTTCCGAAGTTCGAGTTTGCCATTCAAGTGATACAGGAGGCCTTGCGCCTTTACCCGCCGTTTTGGATGGTGGACCGTATGGCTCTCTCAGACGACCGCGCCGGGGATCTCGCCATACCTCGCGGGTCGACAGTCATTGTCTTCATTTACGGCGTGCACCATTCGCCTCAATACTGGGACGACCCGGGAAGTTTCGACCCGGAGCGCTTCAACAAGGCGAATGAGAAGCTTCACACGCCCTTCACCCATCTGCCCTTCGGAGCTGGGCCCAGGGGCTGTATCGGCGGTAATTACGCCACACTGCAGATCCTTATGATTCTAAGCGGTCTGCTCAGAAAATACGATCTGCGGCTGGTTCCTGGCCAGACCATCGAAGCGCGCCCGATGGTGATCCTGCGACCGAAGCACGGAATCCGAATGACCTTCACCGAAGCAATCACACAAGGCGTGAGCCGGCTGTCGGACTGTTTACCCTAACGCGCAAACTGAGCTTGCTCCTGAACCTCTCGTTGGGGAACTCCGCGGCCCCTTTGACCACTGGCTTTAGGCAGAGCGGCTGGGGGTATCAAGCGATTATGCTCAGTCTTTGTATATTAGTTGTGTGGCAACGAAGAGTATTTTGATCGCCGCTGCTTTTTCTATGGTATTAAACGCCGCGAGTCCAAGCGCGGATTATCGCCAGCAGGTGGATCGATGGCGCGCGCAGCATGAGAAAGAACTGTCTGCCGACGATGGCTGGCTGACCGTAGCCGGCCTGGACTGGCTGAAGGACGGCGAAAATCGGGTTGGCGCCGATCCCGCGAGCGAGGTTCCTCTGCCGCCCAACTCCGCGCCCGCGCGCGTGGCATCCATTTCGTTTCACTCCGGTCAAGCAGTGCTGCATCCCGCGCCAGGCGTCGCCCTGCTCCTGAACGGAAAGCCAGCCACGCAGGCTGCGTTGCACGAAGACACCGATATTCTCGCCATCAACAAGCTTAAGTTTTACGTGATTCGCCGCGGCGATCGCTTTGGAATTCGGCTCAAAGATAACGATAGTCCCGAACGCAAGCGGTTTACCGGCCTCACGTGGTACGCGGTGGATCCCGCCTGGCGAATTCGCGCAAAATTCACAGCCTGGGACACGCCGCATACGCTCGCTTTCGATAACACCATCGGGCAGCGGGAGACCGATCAGAGCCCGGGCTATGTAACGTTTACGAAAAATGGGCGCGAGTACCGGCTGGAGCCGATGCTCGAAGACGGAAAGCTTTTCTTTGTCTTTCGCGACCGTACCAGCGGAAAAACCACCTACGGCGCTTCGCGTTTTCTCTACACCGACGCGCCGAAAAACGGATTTGTGATTCTCGATTTTAATCAAGCGGAAAATCCGCCATGCGCTTTCACCGCGTACGCGACGTGCCCGCTGCCGGCCCCGCAAAATCGTTTGGATTTAGCGGTCGAGGCTGGCGAGAAAATATATCAGGGCGGCGCACACGCCACCGCCAGGAGATGATGACGTAATGAGTGCTCCCCATCTAGTCCGATCCGCAGGCCCCAAGGCAAAGGCTTTCCGAACGCGCGGAGGCCCGTCGATCGATGACTTGACACTTGACGAGGTAGAGATACAGCCGCCCGGTCCCGGCCAAGTGGCCGTCGACATCAAAGCCGCCTCGCTGAACTTTCGCGATCTCGCAGTGGTAACCGGACGGTATCCGCGCCCTGTCTCTGGCCCCACCGTCATCGCTTCCGATGGTTCCGGAATTGTAGCTTCCGTGGGCGAAGGCGTGACGGCGTTCAAGCCTGGCGATCGCGTCGTTGGATCGTTCTTTCAAACCTGGATCACCGGCCCGTTCGCTCGCGAGTACGGCAATTCGGCCCTCGGCGGCGCCATCGACGGCGTGCTCACCCAGCTGCGCGTCTTCGATCAAGAAGGCTTGGTGCGGATTCCGGAGCACCTGAGCTACGAAGAAGCTGCGACGCTGCCGTGCGCGGCAGTGACGGCTTGGAACGCTCTGGTTCCTACGACGCATGTGCGCGCCGGCGATACCGTATTGCTGCTGGGAACCGGCGGCGTGTCCATATTCGGGCTTCAGTTTGCGAAGTTGCACGGAGCGCGTGTGATCATCACCTCCAGCAGCGACGAAAAGCTGGAGCGCGCACGAGCGCTGGGCGCCGACGAAACCATCAATTACAAGAAAAATCCCGAATGGGAGAAAGAAGTCCTGCGTCTCACTGGCGGCATCGGCGCCGATATCGTTCTCGAAGTAGGAGGCGCGGAGACATTCCCGCGATCCATGGCCGCCGTAAGGGCATCGGGACAGATCGTCATGATCGGCGTTCTCACCGGCGTGGTCGGGAGCGTGCCACTAGGTCTGATCGGCATCCAAACGCTGAGCGTGCGCGGTGTCTATGTGGGATCGGTGGCGATGTTCGAAGACATGAATCGCGCGATGACCCTGCATGGCCTGAAGCCGGCGATCGATCGAGTGTTTCCGTTCGAGCAGACGCGTGAGGCGCTCGGTTATCTAGCGAGCGCGCGGCACTTCGGCAAAGTTGTGATCTCGGTCGCCAAGTAAGCGCGCCTATTTCTTGGGTGCCTCTGGAGTCGCTGGATAAAGCTGTTGCGGCGCCTGCGGCTTCAGCGGATACGCTTTCAAATCCAGCGGGCCATAACCCAAATGCCCGCCGTCGCGATCGACGTTATTTTCATCGCACGCCATTTCGTACAGCTCTTGCCCCGGCTCCATCGCGACGAACACGCGGCTAAAAGTGAAGGGCTTGCTATAAAACTTCGGATCATCCACGGTGACGGAGTGCGCCAGATGATCGGCATCTGTGCGCGTCCAGCGCTCCACCACGTGCATGGCGTCGCTATGCGGATGCGCATCGTCGTCGAGCCAGGTGAGTTTGTCTTTGAAACCGACGGAGTCAATCACAAGCGTGTCGCCGTCCCATTTGCCGACGCCGTTGCCCCAAAACGATGGCTCGATGTCGGAGGGATGCGCGCGCCCGTCGAGCGGAATCGACCGGAAGGTCCACATTAGCTCATAAAGAAACGCGAGCCGCTTGGAATTCTGCACGATCTCAAACGGCACTCCGCTGATACTGGCGCGCGGGACGCCGGCGAACAGGCACAGCCCCTCCGGATTCACGGTCTTCGTCAGATTGAATTGATACGCCGCGGCGCCAGCCGGCGTGAACGGAGGGCCGCCCGCGTCCTTGAACATGCCGCCGAAAATCAGCGGGCCTTTCCAAAAGCCGGAAAGATCCGGATGGCCGTCGGGCGCGCGCGGCGCCGGTTTCGACTGGTTGCCTTTATCACGCACGTTCACCGATTCGCCGGCCAGTTCGGTGTACGGATTCTCTTTGGGCTTTGGTTGTTGCGCTTGAGCGAGAACAGCCAATGCGAGCGGAACGATGAATCGCAATCTTGACTCCATGCTTACGATAATTCTATTCTCGATCTAGTGAAAATCAAAGCCGCCGCATGGTTCGTGTTCGCCTGCGTGCTCCCTCCGGCGCCGCTGCTGGCTCATCACTCGTTCTCCGCCGAGTTCGATGGAAGCAAGGCCGTGGAGCTCAAGGGCGTCGTCACAAAACTCGAGTGGGCCAACCCGCACGTGTATTTTTACATCGACGTGAAAGACGACAAAGGCAACGTCGTGAACTGGGGCTGCGAAACCGGTGGACCTGGCGGCTTGCGGCGCGCTGGATGGACGCGCGAATCCATGAAACCCGGCGATCAGGTCACTGTCGACGGCTACCTGGCCAAGGACGGCTCGCATTTGGTTGACGCGCGCAACGTCACGCTGCCCGACGGCCGCAAAGTTTTCGTCGGCACGCAGGGCGACGGCGGTCCCACGAAGTAGTCAGGCGCTCTTCGGCGGCTCCCACAACTCGATCTTGTTCCCCTCCGGATCGATGATCCAAACGAAGCGCCCGTATTCGGAATCCTCGCGCTTGGGATCGATGGCCGCGCCTTCGGCACCGAGCGCATCGAGAAGCGGATCTAAATCGTCCACAAGATAATTCAGCATCACGGGCCACCGATTCCTGTCACGCGCTCCTATGTTCCTCCGTGCAAAACAGCCTTGGGATAAGATGTACTTAGCTCATGTTATCCATCGTGATCCCCATTCACAATGAGGAACCGTCCATTCTTCCGCTTTACGACCGGTTGACGGCGGTGCTCGAGTCCATGCAGAAGCCCTACGAAATTATCGTGGTGGACGATGCGTCCACTGACCGCAGTTTCGATCTGCTAGCCAATCTGGTGGAGACCGATGGCCGCTTGAAAGTGATCCGGCTGCGTCGCAATTTCGGGCAAACCGCCGCGCTTTCCGCTGGTTTCGACGAGGCTCAGGGTAATGTGATCATTTCGCTCGACGGCGATCTACAGCACGCGCCCGAAGACATCCCCGCCCTGCTGGCCAAAATCGAAGAAGGCTACGATATCGCGAGCGGCTGGCGCAAAGAACGCGTGGATAATGCCATCACCCGCAAAATTCCTTCACGCATCGCCAATTGGCTGATGGCGAAATCTTCGGGGGTTCAGCTGCGCGATTTTGGCACCACTTTCAAGGCTTATCGCGCCGAGGTGCTCAAAGACATCAATCTTTACGGCGAACTGCATCGCTTTATTCCCGCGCTCGCGAGTTTCTATGGCGCGCGCATCGCCGAGGTGCCCATCAGCAACACGCCGCGCGTGGCCGGCGATTCGCACTATGGCCTGGGCCGGACGTTCAACGTGATGTTCGACATACTGACCATCAAGTTCCTGTTGAAATATTTCACTCGCCCGATGCATTTCTTCGGCCGCGTGGGATTGTCGGGATTTGTGCTCGGATTCCTGATTCTCGGCACGCTGGCCGGTCAAAAGATCTTTGGGCATGCATCGATGGGCGACCATGGTCCGCTCATGATCGCGGGCGGACTTCTGCTGCTTGGCGGTCTCATGATGTTCAGCACGGGACTGCTGGGCGAAGTGCTGATGCGCACCTATTTCGAAAGCCAGGGCCGACGCATTTATGCCGTGCGCGAAGTCCGTTGCCGCCGCGAGCCAGTGGCGCCGGCTTAACTCTGCGCCTTGGATCCCTCGTTTGACGAGATCTGCCGCCGCATCGCTGAAGTAGGCCCAGGCCTGCATAGCGCGGGCACCTTTTCACCGCGGACCTTCGACGCCGTAGCGCAAGCCGCCCACAATCGATCGATCCGCCACTCGGCGGAAACTGGCTCCGGCGCCAGCACCCTATTGTTCTCTCATTTGAGCGGCCACCACATCGTCTTTGCTTCCGACGGTGGAAGCGGCAGCGTCACAAATGTCCGCCGCTCACCGCTGCTGCGCCCGAACGTCGTCACTTTCGTCGAGGGTCCAACTCAGACCACTTTGCCCCGGCATCTCTTTACCGACAAACTGCAACTGGTCCTGATAGACGGTCCGCACGGCTACCCGTTTCCCGACCTCGAATATTACTATCTCTACCCGCACCTCGAAGCCGGCGCGCTGTTGATTTTGGATGATATCCACATTCCCACCGTGCACAAGCTTTTCAAGTTTCTACGGCGGGATGCGATGTTCAAGCTGGATCAGGTAGTTCAAACAACCGCATTCTTCACGCGTACCGATACTCCAACGTTTGATCCGCTCGGCGACGGCTGGTGGCAACAGAACTATAATTCCAGACCGCTACTCCGGTACACCTGGATGGACGGAATCAGAAGTCTCGTGCCCGCTCCGATGCGCCGCGGCTTAACGCGGATGAAGCGCAAGAGATCACTCGGCTCTCAGGCGGGCGACGTGCAAATTCTCGCCCCACAACACGGCGCGATCGTGGCCGGCGCCTGCATGGTTGAAGGGACCGCGATCATCCCGCCCGATTCCTACCTCTGGGTCCTGGCCCGCCGCAATGATTTCGATGGTTGGTGGCCGCAAGGCGCGGGCGCCGTACCCGTGAACGGGAATCAGTGGAGCGTGTCTGTCAAATTTGGAGGGCCCCAAGACGCGGGCTGGGATTTTGAAATTGTGGCGCTGGCAGTCCGTCACCCGACTCACGAACTATGGACTGGCTGGGTGGCGCGGGTCAAGGAAACCGGCCGATTTCCACCCGTGCAGCTACCGGCTGCCAGCTTCGTGCTCAGCGAAACATTTCGCACCGTCACAAAGCGCGGCTGACTTACGTTTCCACCACCGCTTGTTTGGACGCGAACTCGATCACCTTGCCGCTCAACCTGCGCCGCCAGTAACTTTCGAACAGCCCCTTCATGGCCTCGCCCATGCCGGAATGTTCGAACACAATAGCGGTCCACGTGGGCCGCGTGATCACCGGATCCAGCAGCGCGACCAAACCGCGCGCACCATCGAACACCGCGAGTTTCATCGGCAGTGAATCGGTCTGGGCCACTTCCACGCCCGACGATTCGTATTCGCCCAGCCGCTGGCGATGCGCCAGATCGAGGGTGCCTGCTTCAATTAACAGCCGGCACGTCACGCCACCCAGCCGCGCCTGCTTCACCAATTGTTCATCGAGCGGATCTACCGCGTACGGCGGCCGCGAAAATTCCAGGTATTCGTGACGGACATCGGACAGCATCCGGCGATATTGCAGAGCGATCTGTTCGGGATCGTTCACGATTCTCAAATATTCGAGCGTCCCGCGCTCGCCTTGCCCTTCTGAGTACGACGCCGCCAGATCCACCACCAGGCTGTCGGCCATGCGGGTCTGATCCGTGAGTTCGCGCTGCAACATCTGCGCGCGGCGAGCCAAATAACTCGGCACCGCCAGGCTCGGCTCGACGGCGGAAAACAGCTTGGTCTTCTCCTGTACTACCTGCGCGAAGCCCTTCTCCACCAGGCTGTCCAGGACTTCGTAGATCTTCTGGCGCGGCACGTGCGCCCGGGCCGCCAGTTCGATGGCTTTGAACCGCGGATGACCGATCAGGACGAGATACGACCTTGCCTCATAAGCGTTCAGGCCCAATTGCTGCAGCCTGCGCCAGAAGCGCTGAAAGTCCATCTCGGGTAATTCGGTCGTCATTCCAAAGCCCACAGAGGCGCGGGTGCACCTCGCTCCCATCTGGCAAGCTCGCCCGCGCGTTCGTTGTGGGCGTCTTACGAAGTTAGAGCATATCAGATGGGTAATGCGCAGTTGGCCGGTCGTGCTGATCCAACGGTGATATGATGCCTTATCCGATGCGATGACCCCACTGTCCTCGATTGCGCACTACCGCATCACTTCCAAAATTGGCGCGGGCGGGATGGGCGAGGTCTATCGCGCCACCGACACAAAACTCGGGCGAGACGTGGCTCTCAAGGTGCTTCCGTCCCAGATGGCGGACGATCCGGATCGCCTGGCACGCTTCCGCCGCGAAGCTCGCGCGGTGGCCACGCTGAATCATCCGCACATCGTTACGATTTTCTCGGTGGAGGAAGCCGATGGCATCCATTTCCTCACCATGGAACTGGTGGAGGGCCAGACGCTGGACCGGTTGACGCCCGCCGGCGGCCTCCCAATCGACCGCATCATCGAGATTGCCAGTGCATTGTCCGACGCGCTGGCCGCGGCGCATGAAAAAGGCATCGTGCATCGCGATCTGAAGCCGGCCAACGTCATGGTAACCGCCGATGGGCGTGTGAAAGTGCTGGACTTCGGTCTCGCCAAGGACATGCGCGCGGACGATCCGGCCGGCGCCACACAGACCTCCGCCGGTTTCACTGCCGTCGGCGTCATCATGGGCACTCCGTCTTACATGTCGCCTGAACAGATCGCTGGCCGGGAGCTCGATCACCGGACGGACATCTTCTCGCTCGGGATCATTCTTTATGAAATGGCAAGCGGACGGCGACCCTTCGAAGGCGCGTCATCGGCGGAACTGGCATCCGCGATTCTGCGCGATACGCCGCGTCCACTGAGCGAAATTCGGAACGACATTGCACCCGAGCTGTGCCGGCTCATCCAGCGCTGCCTGGAGAAGAACGCGCAGGACCGGTTTGCGTCGGCGCGCGAAGTCCGCGACGCGTTGCAGATCATCCGGCGTGAACTGGAGTCCGGAAGTTCCGCCCTTCGATCCCCGAGCTCCGGCTCCCGTCCTGCAAGTCCTGGCAATCCTGCGCCGTCGATCGCGGTACTGCCCTTCGTGAATCGGAGCGGGGACGCCGACAACGAATACTTCAGCGATGGTCTCTCCGAAGATCTGATCAACGCTCTCAGCCGGCTTCCCGGATTGCAGGTGGCTTCGCGGACTTCGGCCTTCCGCTTTCGCGGCAGCGATCTCGATATCCGGGAGATTGGCCGCCAGTTGGACGTCGCCACGGTCGTCGAGGGAAGCGTTCGCCGGGCCGGTTCGAGGCTCCGTGTCACGGCGCAACTGGTCAACGTGGACAACGGTTACCACCTGTGGTCAGAGCGCTACGACCGGCAGATGGCGGACGTGTTCGAAATCCAGGACGAGATCGTAACGTCGATCGTTGAATCGCTGGTACCGGCGCTGCTGGGTGACGCTGCTGACGCGGTGCAGCCGTCCACGAAAAACACCGAGGCCTACGAGCTCTACCTCAAGGGCCGTCATTATTGGCACCAGAGATCGCCGAGTACGCTACGCGTAGCGATCCAATGCTTCGAGCATGCCATCAAACTCGATCCGCAATATGCGCTCGCCTATGCGGGCCTCGCCGATTGTTATGCCATCCTCCGCGTCTATGGCTGGGTGTCGGCGGAAGACGGACAGCCACCGGCCTATGCCGCCATGACGCAGGCCATCACCGTTGCACCCTCGCTGTGGGAGGCGAACTACTCGCGCGCGATTTATACGTTCTACTTCGAGCCTGGGTGGCGAGAGGCCGAACAGCATTTCGCCAGGGCCATCGCAATCAGTCCCCGCTCGTCGCTTGCCCAGGCATATTACGGCTTGTTCCTGGCGACGGCGGGACGCACGGAGGATGCAATTGCTCACACGACGCTCGCGTCTCAGCTAGACCCGTTGTCGGCGTTCACTCATGCGCTCGCCGCGGGCGCGCTTTATGTTCTCGGGCGTAACGACGAGGCAGCCCAAGCCTCCAGGCGGTCACTCGAGTTGCAACCCGACTATCTGTTCGGTCTCTGGGTCCATGGGCTTGCGCTCTGCGCCAGCGGACGCAGTAACGAAGCGATCGAACCGCTGGAACGCGCCGTAACGCTATCGCGCGCCCCGATATTCGTCGGGAACCTCGGATTTGCCTACGGACGCGCCGGACAAATCGATGCCGCAATCCGCCTGCTCCGCGAGTTGGAAGAAAGGGGCAGCCGTGGCGAGTTTGTGCCGGAGTTCACCGCACTAGCCATCCACGTAGGCCTCGGCGACGTCCCAGCAATCCGCCGCTCGCTGGCCAAGGCGTTGCATGAGCGCACGCCCCCGGTGGCGTTATCGATGACCGGCTGCCGCTTCCAGGAAACATTTCGCAGCGATCCGGAGATCGACCGGTTGCTGACGGGTTTATATGGCCGATGATCGGCGTTCAGTATGCAATAGCCGTTTGCTGTTAGAATCCTGATAGATCGTCTTCATTGTTTATGCCTGAACTACCCTCTACCCTCGGCGCTCTGAAAACCAGCAAATATAGCGAGCGGCACCTCGGCGAGCGGTCCGTCAAAAGCGAACTGCGCGAGAATCTGATCTGCAAGCTCCAGCGCGGTGACGACCTGTTCCCCGGCGTGGTCGGCTACGAAGATACCGTGGTTCCCCAGATCGTGAACGCCGTCTTGTCGCGGCACAATTTCATTCTGCTGGGCCTGCGCGGACAAGCCAAGACTCGCATCATCCGTATGCTCACGAGCCTTCTCGATGAACGGCTGCCGTACATCGCCGGGTGCGAAATTCGCGACAATCCGTTCCATCCCATTTGCCGCCGCTGCCGCGATTTGATTGCCGAACAGGGCGACAAGACTCACATCGCGTGGCTCGACCGCGACCATCGCTACGTGGAGAAGCTCGCGACCCCCGACGTCACCATCGCCGACATGATCGGTGACATAGATCCCATCAAGGCTGCCCGCGGCGGCCACGAGCTCGGCAACGAAATGACGGTGCACTATGGACTGCTGCCCCGCGCCAACCGCGGCATTTTCGCCATCAACGAACTGCCTGACCTCGCCGGCAAGATCCAGGTGGGATTGTTCAACATCATGCAGGAAGGCGACGTGCAGATCAAAGGGTATCCGGTGCGCCTGCCGCTGGACATCATGCTGGTGTTCACGGCCAATCCGGAAGATTACACCGCGCGCGGCAAAATCATCACACCGCTCAAGGATCGCATCGGCAGCGAGATTCGCACGCACTATCCGCTCACCATTGAGCAAGGACTGTCCATCACCAAGCAGGAATCCTGGGTGGAGCGCGAGTCGCCCATCCAGCTAAATGTTCCGCACTATATCCGCGAGATCGTGGAGCAGCTTGCGTTTCTGGCGCGTGAGGACAAGCGCGTGGACAAGCGCTCCGGCGTTTCGCAACGGCTGCCTATCTCCGTTCTGGAAAATGTCATTTCGAACGCCGAGCGGCGCGCGCTAAAAGCCCACGAGGATCTTGCGGTGCCCCGCGTCCAGGATCTCTATGCCGCGCTGCCTTCCATCACCGGCAAATTGGAGCTGGAATACGAAGGCGAACTGAAAGGCGGCGACAACATCGCGCGCGAGTTGATCCGCGCCGCCGTCGGCAAGGTTTACACGAACTCGTTCGAGGGCGTGAACGTTTCACAGATCGTGCAATGGTTCGAGCTGGGCGGATCGCTCAAGCTCGACGAGTCGGTGGATTCGGCTAATGTGGTCAAACAACTCGCCAAAATCCAGGGGCTGATGGAAAAGACCGGAGCGCTCGGATTGGGCGCCAGCGAGCCTGATGCCGTCCGCGCTTCGGCCGCCGAATTCATCCTGGAAGGCCTCTACGCCCATCGCCGCATCAGCCGCAACGAAGAGATGGGATTTACAGCGGGCGAGCGCAAGCGCGAACCACCTGAGGGCAACGAGGGACGGCGTCCA
>DATHMO010000144.1:0-4283 GCA_035486995.1 Bryobacteraceae bacterium | reverse complement strand
CTCGCATAAGCAGCATAACTGAAGGATCGCAGCATGCCGGCCACATCCTTAAGAGGGCACTGTTTCGAGCGGCGATACTCGAGCGGCCGGGCCGGTTCGCCTTCAAAATCCAGGATCACGAAATCCGTCTTGACACGCAGCACCTGGCCTAAATGGTAGTCTCCATGAATTCGAATTCGCTGGGTTCTAAAGTTGGCTGATTTCAGCGCCCCGAAGTAGTCCAGAATACGGCGGCGCCGGCTGAGCACGGTAGCTGCAATTTCGACCACTTCGTCCGGCAAGAACGGCACGCGCTCTTTCAGCATGTCCAGGACGCGCGATGCATCCTGGTGGAAGTCGGACAGCGCGGTCTCGAAATTCTCCGGCGTCAACGGTTCCGGCGCGAATGCCGGATCGTCCGACGGCGCAGCCAGCGCCAAGTGGAGCTCGGCGGTTCGCCGCCCCAGTGTCGCCGCGGCATCGAGATAGATGCCCAGATGGTCTCGAGCCGCCTGTGAGTCCGAACGCTCGGAGAGCTCCAGCGGATCTCCCAGCTCAGCGCTCGCGTTCTCTGGAAATGGAAGCGGTGCCGAGGTCTCGAAGTAGCGGTCAAGCTCTTCGATCGTCCATTTCCAACCGTCGCCTTCATTGGCGACCAGCCCTTGCAGCATTGTCAGGATCGTAGGCTCGGCATCGTTCGCGGCCGGCTCGATTTCTATGGAACCCGCGAAGGGCGGAATCCGATCGAAGGTTGTTTTCTCGGTGAGATGTCGCCCGATCTCGGCATCCGGATTCAGGCCTGGCTCTAGGCGGCGGAACAGTTTCAATATGAAGCGGTCACCGTAAATAACCGAAGTATTGCTTTGTTCTGCCGTGCTGCGCCGCACTGCCAACGGCGTCTCGGCTGAACCGAGGATCTCCTGAAATACCTTGCCCCGCGCACCCCGAATGATGCGCTCGTCGCTCGCGCGTAGCTCGCTCCCGTTTCCAATCAGTGAGAGCAAGTCCAGGCAGACGTTATCGTCCTGCACTCCGTCGTGTAGCAAGCCATCCATCTTCGCCGATAACACCGAGGCGATGACTGCGCTCGGCGCCACGCGCCGCAATTCGTTAGCGGCTGCTCCCAGGGTAATTGCCAGCGGCACCTGGTACACCTCAGGCTCGCCAGCTTCGAACTGGACCTCGACCAGCGCCAAGGCAGAATGCGGCTCCTTTATTGGCGCCCAATTGATGATTCGCGTCGACTTGATCGTGCGGGCCTTGCCTGCGAACCAGCGTTGCTGCGGAAGATATTCTGGCAGGTTCACAGTCTCCAGACGTTTGCGGCCCATGCCTTGAAATATGCTTGCCCATCCGGCCGTCACGTCAAGCGGTGCCTGTTCGGCCAGATCCATGGAAGTCTCGGGGGGATCGGTCTTCCGCTGAAGCTCCAGCCACAGGAAACTGTAGGGAGCCAAAGTCAGCCTGTAAGGCTGGCGCTCGATGGGGGGAAACTCCACATACCCCAGCATCTCGATCGGAACCATGCCCTCTAGCTTTGACAAGTCCAGATCGACCGGCTGCGCGAAACGAGAAAGATTAGCGACGCAAAGAACCTGTTCCTCGCCATAAGTCCTAAGATAGGCCAGCACTTTGCGGTTCGTCGGGTTCAGGAACTCGATGTTGCCACGCCCGAACACACTGAATAGTTTCCGCAGAGCGATCATGTTTCGCATCCAGCTTAGGAGCGAAGATGAATCACCCTGCTGAGCTTCGACGTTGACCGCTTCATATCCCAATACCGGATCCATGATCACCGGACTGTATAAACGGGCCGGCGTCGCCGTCGAAAACCCGGCATTGCGGTCCGCATTCCACTGCATTGGAGTGCGAACGCCATTGCGATCGCCAAGGTAAATATTGTCTCCCATCCCAATTTCGTCGCCGTAGTAAACGATGGGCGTGCCGGGAAAGGAAAGCAGCAGGCTGTTGAGCAGCTCGATCCGCCTGCGATTGTTGTCAACCAATGGAGCCAGGCGCCGGCGGATGCCCAGGTTGATGCGCATGCGGGGATCGGCGCTATAGGCGATGTACATGTAGTCGCGCTCGTCCTTGGTGACCATCTCGAGCGTCAACTCATCATGGTTTCGGAGGAAAAGACCCCATTGACAAGTGTCCGGGATGTCCGGGGTTTGCTGGATGATGTCAGTGATCGGCAGCCGGTCTTCCTGTCGCAATGCCATGTAGATGCGTGGCATAAGCGGAAAATGGAACGCCATGTGGCACTCGTCGCCCTTGCCGAAGTAAGGGAGAACGTCGGTTGGCCACTGGTTGGCTTCTGCCAGGAGCACGCGGCTTGAATAATCGGCGTCAATCTCGCGCCGCAGCGTCTTGATAACTTCGTGAGTTTCCGGCAGATTCTCGCAACTCGTGCCGTCGCGCTCCACCAAATATGGAATGGCATCCACGCGCAGGGCGTCAACCCCCATGTCCAGCCAGTAACACATCACCTTCAGAACTTCCGCGACAACTCTCGGGTTGTCATAGTTCAGATCCGGCTGGTGTGAGAAAAAGCGGTGCCAGAAATATTGCTTGGCTATCGGATCCCAGGTCCAATTCGACCTCTCGGTGTCCGAAAAAATGATTCGAGCGTCCTTGTATTTCTCTTCCGTATCGCTCCACACGTAAAAGTCGCGTTCCGGGGAGCCCGGCGGAGCCTGACGCGCGGCTTGAAACCACGGATGCTGATCCGACGTGTGATTCACCACCAACTCGATCATTACTTGCAAATCACGCTCGTGCGCTGCCGCTAGGACGGCTTGGAAATCCTCAATCGTGCCGTACATTGGATGGACGCCCATATAGTCCGAGATATCGTAGCCGTCGTCCTTCAGCGGAGATGGGAAGAAGGGCAACAGCCATAGGCACGTGACGCCCAACCCTTGCAGATAATCCATCTTCTGAATCAGGCCCGGAAAATCACCGATGCCATCGCCGTTGCTGTCTTTGAAAGCGCGGACGTGCAGCTCATAAATGATTGCGTCTTTGAACCAGAGCGGATCCGCCGCGCTACCCGGTTTTTTTGCCATATCGCATTTCCTCGCGGCTCACGCTGCGTTATGAGATTCCGGCTGGAAAACAACAATTCCCAGCGGAGGGAGTGTCATATTCAATGAGAAAGGCCGGCCATGGATCGGAAGTGGAGCTGCCGCCAAGCCGCCGAAGTTTCCCTGGCCGGAGCCGCCGTACAACGGCGCGTCGCTGTTTAACATTTCCTCCCAGTAGCAGTCCAACGGAACGCCTACGCGATAATTCTCGCGGACGACCGGAGTGAAATTGCACACGAAAAGTAGCTGGTCATTCGGATCTCGCCCGCGGCGAAGGAAGCTGACGATGCTCCTTTGAAAATCTGTGCAGTCCACCCACTCGAAACCTGCGGAATTAGAATCCATCTCGTGCAGCAAAGGCTGGCCGCGATACAAAGTGTTGAGATCGCGAACCCACCGCTTCAGTCCAGCATGAAACGGTTCGTTAAGCAGATGCCACTCGAGGCTTGAGTCGTGATTCCACTCCGACCACTGCCCGAATTCGTTACCCATAAACAATAGCTTCTTCCCGGGATGGCCAAACATATAACCGTAGAGCAGCCGCAAATTCGCAAACTTCTGCCATTCGTCGCCCGGCATTTTGCGCAACATGGAACCCTTCCCGTAAACCACTTCATCGTGCGAGAAGGGCAATACAAAATTTTCGGCGAACGCATACACCAAGCTGAACGTGATCTCGTTCTGATGGAAGTTCCGAAACACTGGATCCAGTGACATGTAATTCAACGTGTCGTGCATCCACCCCATATTCCACTTCAGCCCGAAGCCCAGCCCCCCGACGTACGTCGGCCGGGACACCTGCGGCCAGGAAGTCGATTCTTCAGCAATCATCGCTACATCCGGAAAGGCCGCATAGACGTGCTCGTTCAGCGCCCGCAGAAAATGAATGGCGTCGATGTTTTCCTTTCCGCCATAACGATTCGGGACCCACTCGCCTTCGCGCCGCCCGTAGTCGAGATACAACATTGCAGCCACGGCATCCACGCGCAGACCGTCCACGTGATACTTGTCCAGCCAGAATAGCGCGTTGGCGCTCAGAAAGTTCTGGACCTCGTTGCGGCCGTAATTGAACACGAAGGTGTGCCAGTCCGGTTGCTCTCCTTGCCGCGGATCAGCGTGCTCATAAAGATGAGATCCGTCGAAGTAAGCGAGCCCGGCTTCATCTTTGGGAAAATGCGCCGGAACCCAATCCAGAATCACGCCGATTCCGTGCTGGTG
>DATHMO010000143.1:0-29418 GCA_035486995.1 Bryobacteraceae bacterium | reverse complement strand
ACCGAGCATATCCGCTCGATCTCGGAGGGTACCCAGGCCGTCACGGTGCTAGCAGAACGGGTGCAAGCCGGCAGCGCGGAGCAGGCGCGAGCCATGCAGCAGATCGGCGGGGCGTTGGAACGTATGCAATCGTCGACGATTGAGACGGCGGCCAAGGCCGAAACCAGCGCCGAAACAGGCCAGCGGCTGAGCGAAGAGGCCAAGGCTCTCAGGAGCGTGGTGGAGGGCATGGACGCGCTGGTGGGGGCTGGCGGAGACGAAGCCGCGGGCTAGGAAATGCGGTACGCGTAGGCGTCTTCGACGAAGCGATCGCCGAATATTTGACCACCGAGGCGCATGCCTTCGACGCTCTTGGTCTTTGCGAAGATCTTGCGAAGCGCCTTGACGAAAGGATCGTTCATGCGCAAGATTACAACTGTCGGAGTTTCTTGCAAAGAGAGACCAGCTGCATCCAGGGCCTGATGGAGACGGTCATAGGCTTCCCGGAGGTCCAGTGCATCGAAGCTGCGGGAAGACAAAACCAGGCGCCATTCGTCGTACTCCGCCAGGAAAGCCCACAGCGCGACCTTCACCTGCAGTCCGGCGTCTTCTAGAATTTGAAGGATCCTTGAACCCTTTTCGACATCGAAACCTACCAGTGCTGTTTTATCCATCTGAGTACTCCATGCTTTCGATCACCTACGGCTTCGATGAGCTTTCTCGCAGCGCCCGCGTGACTAAGGGCGTAGCGGCTGCGCTCGGACCACAATATTACGATATCCCAGTTGCTCTGAAAATACGCATCGCGCCCTGCTTCTTCGGTTCGAGCTTGTTCCAGCCCGGCCACCTTCAGCAATTCCTTGAACTTGTGGCTATAGCTAGCTTCGGCCTTGTGTTTATCAGGAAAGTCATGTCGTTGCGTTGCTTTGGCGATGCATGCTTTTAGGGCGCACTCAACGGAGTAGCCAGCTAGATAGTAAGCTCCATCGCTCATGCCGAGCTTGACCAGGGCTCTGGCTTCCCGCAACCTAATTCGGGATAGGTTCTGCAACTCCTTCCGGTTCACACAAACATCGTACCGAAGACGGGCTTGCTAGACTGGTTTCTTGACACTCGTATCCAAACCACGCGTCTCGGTGGTCAGCTATCTCAATACAGCTCCGCTCGTGTGGGGCATGACTCATGGCGAGCAGCGCGGGCTCTTTGACCTGTCGTTTGCCATTCCGGCGGAGTGCGCGGACCGGTTGGAATCGGGGCTCGCCGACATCGGCATCGTGCCCGCCGTGGAGTTGAACCGGCAGAAGCTGGAGATCATTCGTGGGGCCGGGATCGCTTGCCACGGCCCGGTGCGCAGCATTTTCCTCATTTCGAAAGTGCCGTTCGAGCAGATCCAGAAGCTGGCGGCGGATTCCACGTCGCGCACTTCAGTGGCGTTGAGCCGCGTAATTCTGGCCCGCAAATACGGCGTGGAACCGGAAGTCCGGTCACGCTCGCCGCACTTACCGTCGATGCTGGAGCATGCCGATGCCGCGCTGATCATAGGGGACGCGGCGTTGGTGCTGGATCCCGACGATCTGCCGTTCCAAGTGCTCGATCTCGGCGCGGAGTGGGTGAAAATGACCGGGTTACCGATGGTGTTCGCTGTATGGGCCGCGCGGGAGGGATTTCCGCCGCAGGATCCGAAGCCGTTTTTGGAATCGATGCGCTTTGGAAGAGCGCATGTTGACGATATTGCGCGGTCTGAGCACGCGAAAGTTGGCGTTTCGGAGGAACTGGCCCGATCGTATCTGAACGACAACATCGTTTTCGAGTTGGGCGATCGCGAGTACGCCGGGCTCACTAAATTCCTGCAGTATGCTTCAGAACTCCGGACTCCGGTTGAGGGGAGAAAAGTTTCCGCATGATGACGCGCGAAGAAGCCATCGATCTGTATAACAGCGACGATTTCATCGGGATTGGGATGGCGGCCGACGCCGTCCGCCGCAAGCTGCACCCGCACGGGATCGTCAGCTACATCATCGATCGCAACATCAACTACACGAATTTCTGCACCGAGTATTGCAGCTTCTGCGCGTTCTACCGGCCCATGGGGCATTCGGAAGGCTATGTCCATCCCAAGGAAGTGATCTTCGACAAAATTCAGGAGACCATCGACCTGGGCGGCACGGGCATTCTGATGCAAGGCGGTCTGCATCCGGATTTGAAGATCGAGTGGTACGAGGATCTGCTGCGTTCGATCAAGGATCGTTTCGGCGACAAGATCTGGAACCATTGTTTTTCCGCGCCCGAGATCGTGAACATCGCCGAAGTGAGCGGGTTGAACCTGCGCGACACCATCGCTCGGCTGAGGGATGCAGGCCTCGAATCGATTCCCGGAGGCGGCGCCGAGATCCTGGATGACGATGTGCGGCGCAGGATCAGCCGGTTAAAATCGTCGGCGCAGGATTGGATCGACGTGCATCGCACTGCGCACGCGCTCGGGATGCGGACGACGGCCACCATGATGTTCGGGTGCGGCGAGACCATCGAGCAGCGCATGAACCATTTCGACATCGTGCGCCAGATTCAGGAGGACACGGGCGGATTCACGGCCTTCATTCCCTGGTCGTTCCAGCGCGAGAACACGTCGCTCGGCAAGTTCGTGAAGCAGGAGGCGACGGCGGTGGAGTACCTGAAGACGCTCGCGCTCTCGCGGCTATATTTGGAAAACATCGAGAACATCCAGTCGTCATGGGTGACGCCGGGTTTGAAGACCTGCCAGGTGGGGCTGCGCTTTGGCGGCAACGACGTCGGAAGCATCATGATCGAAGAGAACGTGGTTTCCGCGGCGGGTGCGCACAATCGCGCGAGTGAAGAGGAACTGCGGCGCATGATCCGCGATGCCGGATTCATTCCCAAGCAGCGGGACACGCTGTACCGGACGTATTTCTTAAACTAAATCGGCTCTTTGAGCCAGTCGCCGGACTCGATCAGGCGCCCGGCCGTTCTTCCGACGTAGAGGTAGACCCAGCATTCCTTTTTTTGCCCGTCGTCGAGTTGAACCGACGCGAGCGCCCGTTCGAAGTCGGAGCCTTCGTAGTCGTCGAGAGTCTGCATGAGGCTGGAAGAGGTGTCGAACATGTAGACTTCCCCGCGGATCCATTCGTCTTTTTGGACAGCGGCGACGGCGCCCGGATAGCGTCCCAGGCCCCAGAGACGTCCCGGCATGCGGGCATCGCCGATGAAGCGGGTCTGGTCTTGCAGGAGGCGGGCTGATTCGTTCTTGGATCCGCGGCGCAGCGTCCCATAAACGAAAATGTATGCTTGCGCCATGGCAGCTTTGCCTGGGTTTATTGCTTTGCAGCCAGGGACTCTTCGAGCTCGCGCGCGTATTCGGCGAGTTCGGCGGGATGCAGTGTCACTAGCGTCTTCTCCATGTCCTCGCCCGTACGGAGCATGTGCCGCAGGTGCAGTGCCGCGAGCTTCAGACACCAGGTGTCGGTGAGCGGATGGCCCGTTTCCTTGCTCAACGCGAGCAGGCCGGGATGCGACAGCGCGATCACGCGTTCTTCCGAAGGCACGCCTTCAGTGGCGATTCCGAACTTCACGTCCACGGTGTCGGCATGGCGGATGGAGATGCCGGTCTGCAGCCACCGGAAGTAGACCTGCCAGGTGCGGCCGAACGGATCGGGACCCGCTTCGAAGTTTCGGAAATTCTTGATCATTCAAGACGATTGTAGCCGAATGCGCGCCTGGTAGATCGCGCCTAGTAAATATGATTGCTGCGCGAGACCAGCGAGAGGAACTCGTCGCGCGATGCTTTGCGCTCGCGGAATGCGCCCAACATGGCGCTCGTAACGGTGCCCGAGTGCTGCTTCTCCACGCCGCGCATCATCATGCAGAAGTGGCGGGCTTCGCAAATGACGCCGACGCCCTTGGGCTTGAGCACGTCCTGCAGCGTTTCGGCCACTTGGTGCGTGAGGCGCTCCTGCAACTGCAAGCGGCGCGCGAACATGTCGACGATGCGCGGGATTTTGCTGAGGCCGATCACCTGCTTGTTCGGCAAATAAGCCACGTGCATGGTTCCGAAGAACGGCAGCAGATGGTGCTCGCACATGCTGTAAAACTCGATGTCTTTCACCACCACCATTTCGTCGCACTTCTCGTCGAACAGCGCGCCGTTGACGATGCTTTGGACGTCGGTGTCATAGCCGCTGGTCAGGAAGCGGAGCGCTTTGTCGGCGCGTTGCGGCGTGCGCACCAGGCCGGGGCGCGACGGATCCTCGCCCACCTTTAACAGCAGTTTTTCCATTAATGCGGCGATCGAATCTTCGTCGCGCTGGGGCGGCATCATCTTTACCGCGGATGGCTTAGTCTTCATGGCTTCAGCTCAAATACGTTTCGTTTTGTCTCGCGCAGGCGAATGCGTTCCAGACGTGGCCCACTGCCCGGAAAGGCCTCGGACCAATGCGCCATCAACCGTTCCTCAATGACGCGCATGATGTTTTCCGACGTCGGAACCAGGGTGCAGAACTCGCCGAGATCGGCGTTCATGTAGCGGTGATCGAAATCCCGCAAAACCTGTTCCGACACCAGTCGATCAAGCGTCGGGAGATGTACTACAAGCCCGGTCTCCGGCCGCACCGGACCCTCGGCCGTAACGTCGAGGACATAATCGTGCCCGTGCCCATAGGGATTGTTGCATTTGCCGTACAGCTCGCGATTCTGTTGTTCGGTGAAAGCCTCGGAGTGCAAACGGTGCGAGGCTGCGAATCGATAGCGCCGGGTGATTCGCATTATTGCAGCTCTCCCGCGTAGTCTACAAAAAGATCTTCCGTCTCGTACAGCCGCACGTTGTTGAGGCGCGGATTGCCGGCAGGGAAATGCGGCGTTAAGCGGCGCCAGATCTCCGCCGCGACATTTTCCGTGGTGGGCACGATTTTGTCGAACGGGGGCACTTCGTGATTCAAGAAGCGGTGGTCCATGGGATCGATCACGGTTTGCTGGATCAGCTCCTTCAGCCTTTTCAAGTCAAACACCATGCCCGTGACGGGATCGGGATCGCCTTCGAGCGTCACTTCCAGGACGTAGTTGTGGCCATGGCCGGACGGGTTCGCCGCCGCTCCGTATAGTTCGCGATTCTGCTCCGGCGTGAGCGACGGCTGCGCGCACACGTGTGAAGCGGAGAACTCGGCTCGGCGGGTAATCAACATAGTGCTCTTATTGGATGAGGAACCCCAATGCCAGGATACTCTAATATTATAGGAGACGAGGTTCGGGCGAGAGGCGGTTGAAATGACTCATTCTAAAACAGATTCGTCCAAGGTTGATTTGGCGATCAAGGGCGCCATTGCGGCGCTGCTGGTGGCGCTGGGCGGTGTGATCGTGTGGTCCATGCAGGAGCATATCGTGGTAGTCGGCGATACGGCGCCCAACTTCAGCATCACCACCACGGCCGGCGAAACCCTTGGCCCGAAGAATTTTGGCGGGAAGGTGATGGTTCTGAATTTCTGGGCCAGCTGGTGCGCACCGTGCGTGGAAGAAGCGCCGTCGCTCAACGAATTCGCAAAGACGTTCAAGGATCAGGGCGTGGTTGTGCTAGGCGTGAGCGTGGACCGGAACGATCAGCAATTCGCGAATTTCGTCAAGCGGTTTCAGGTGTTGTTCCCGACCGCGCGCGACCCTCAGGAGAACTTGAGCTACCGCTACGGGACCTACAAGATTCCGGAAAGCTACATTATCGATCGCAGCGGCAAGGTGGTTCGGAAATTCGCGGGTTTGCCGGAGCGGGACGGGCAAGCGATCTCGTGGATGGATCCGGAGCTGGTGGGTTTCGTAAAGTCGCTGCTGTAATGCCGAAGCACAAATGGTATTCGGACACCGATCCCAAAGCGCTAGAGGTGTTTCTCGCGCGGCAGCGCACGATGACGGCGGCAGAGAAAATCGAGGCAGTTTTCGAGCAGAATGAGCTTTTGCGAAGACTAGCGGAGGCTCAGGAGCGGCAACTTCACCCGCAGGCCAGCGATCGGGCGATTTTTCTGCGCGTGACCGCGCATCGCTTGGATCGTGACACTATGGTGCGGGTGTACGGCTGGCATCCCGACAGCGCGGCTTGATGTCCGTTCAGCGGGCGTTTCAGCAGCTTCTGGACGCACTCATCCTTTTGGAGATTCCGTATATGGTCGGTGGATCTCTGGCAAGCTCGGTACACGGAGTGTTTCGCTCAACGAACGATATCGATATTGTGGCCGGCCTGCAGGATCGACACATCATGCCATTGGCTGCCGAGCTGACCGAAGACTTCTACACAGATATCGAGACGATGCGGGACGCCTTGTTTCACGGTCGTCCATTCAATGTGATCCATTTCGCTAGCGGTTATAAATTCGACATTTTTCCGGTGGCGGGAGACCCCTATCATCAAATGCAGCTTGAGCGATGCTCGCTGCAAGAAATAATGCTGGGTGAAGGCGAAAGCAACCGATGTTCACTTGCGACTGCCGAAAATATCGCCTTGGCAAAGCTCGTATCGTATCGTGCGGGCGGTGAACAGTCAGAGCGGCAGTGGAACGATGTTCGAGGGATTCGCACGGTACAAGGGAATCCTTTAGATCAAACTTACATGAGACGCTGCGCCCGGGATTTGGGAGTAGATGACTTGTTGGAACGACTCCGGTCTGAAGGGGAACATTCATGATCGCTCCTGAAATTCTGCACCAAATCGACAGGCTGCTCGGGCCGCGCGGATATCTGGATCGGCCCGAAGACCTGAAGCTGTACGAATACGACGGCAGCGTCGACAAGGGCCTGCCGGAGTTGGTGGTGTTTCCGCGATCGGCGGAAGAAGCAGCGCAACTGGTTCGCATCGCGCACGCGCATGGCATCGCGATTGTGGGCCGTGGCGCTGGAACCGGGCTGAGCGGCGGCGTGATTGCGCGAGCGGGCGGGATGATTATTTCGTTTGCGCGCATGAATCGCATCGTCGAGATCGATTACGCGAACGAGCGCGCGGTTCTTGAGCCTGGCGTGGTGAACCTGGAAATCACGCAGGCGGTGGAGCGCGACGGATATTTCTATGCGCCCGATCCCTCCAGCCAGAAGGCTTGCACCATCGGCGGAAATGTCGCCGAGAATGCGGGCGGCCCGCACACGTTGGCGTATGGCGTGACAACGAATCACGTCCTGGGGCTCGAGACCATTCTGCCGGATGGCACGCCGATGGCTATCGGAGGCAAAGCACCCGACATGCCCGGCTACGATCTAACCGGCCTGTTGACGGGCTCCGAAGGCACCATGGTGCTGGTGACCAAGATCATTGTGCGCTTGATGCGTCAGCCGGAACTGGTGAAGACGTTGCTCGCGATCTACGACACGGTGGACGATTGTGCCGATTCTGTGGCCGAGATCACCGCGCGCGTCATCACGCCGGCCGCGGTCGAGATGCTGGACGGGGTGATGTTGCGCATGGTGGAGGAAGCCACGCACGCCGGGTATCCCATGGACGCGGCGGCGGTGTTGCTGATCGAGCTGGAGGGTTTGAAGGAAGCGGTGGAGGAGCAGGCCGCGCAGATTGAGGACGCATGCAAATGCTGTCGCGCGCGCGAGGTGCGCATTGCTCGCTCGGCGCTGGAGCGCGAACTGCTGTGGAAAGGCCGTAAGAACGCATTCGGCGCGGTGGGCCGCGTGAGTCCTGCTTATTACGTGCAGGACGGCGTTGTGCCTCGCACGAAGGTGGCGCCCACGCTGCGGGAGATCCACAGGATTTCAGAGAAGTATGGCCTCACCATCAGCAACATCTTTCACGCGGGCGATGGCAATATGCATCCGATCATCCTGTTCAATCACCATAAGCCAGGCGAGCTGGAGCGCGCGAAAGAGGCGGGCGATGAGATCCTGCGATTCTGCATCGCGCAAGGCGGATCCATCACGGGCGAGCACGGGGTGGGCATGGAAAAAATGGAGCTGATCGGCGCGCAGTTTCCCGAAGAAACGCTCGACATGATCGCTCGATTCAAGAATCTGTTCGATCCGCTATGCCGGCTGAATCCTGGAAAAATGCTGCCGACCGGAAAGGGTTGCATGGAGATCCGGCAGCCCGTGGGGATGGAAGTTTAGATCACTGAATCGCGAGCGTAGCCGTGTTGCTGGCCATCGTTCCCGATGTAATGACCACCGGCGCGGATGTTGTGGAAGCGATGCCCGAGGGGATAGCGCAGTTGATTTGATCGAGTCCAATGAACCCGGGCGCGGCGCCGGCGAAGCTGACGGGGCAGTCCATGCCCGCGACCGTCACGGTGGGTTGTTGAATCGCGACTTGCAATCCCGCGGCAGTGCCTGTGCCGGCAGTAGTGAGACCAAGGCCGGTCGCAAATAGCGCGACCGAATCGCCCGAGTGCAGCGGATTGTCGGCGGTCACCAGGCTCTCGTCACTCGCCTTGCGAGCCGCGGCAGGTCCCGAGCCGGATTGGTCCTGCGTGAAAATCGAAGGCGCGGCGGTACCCACATAAATGTTGACCGTGTTTTGGCCGCTGCTATCTTGAACGGTCAGCGGTGTCAGCCCCGATGCGCTGTTTGGAAGCACTCCATTGACCTGCGCCGGGGACGCGAAATAGAGCGTAATCGGCGATCCGCTCACCGATACCTGCGCATCTGCCAAATCCTGGGCCAGCGTGGAACCATAGATTGCGATCAGCATTCGCGGAGCGAGGATCAAGGGGAATTCGTTCGCGGCGGCGGGCAAAACGCGCGATATCAAGGGCCCGGCCTTCACGATGTAGGGCTCGGTGCCGCCGGCGGCAAGCGTCACGGAAGTGTTGATGTTCACAGATCCGGATGTGACGTTCAGCGTCAGCGGTCCGGCTGCAATCTGATCGGTGAATGCCAGGTGATCGGAGGAGGTGCCGAGCTTTTGCGAGTTCGCCGTTGCGGCATTGATGGTCAAGTTGGAATCATCGGCCGCGTGTGCCGCGATGATCAGCCCGCCATCTGCCGAGAGGAACGGATCGCTGTCGGCCGCCGTGCCTACGCTCTGCCAGTCGCTCGTGCCGTTCAAAAACGAAACGATGATCTGCGCGGAATTGTGCGAGGCGGAGTCGATATCGGCGATACCTTTCGCGTTGCTCGGGCACAAGCCAAAAATCGAGACAATTCCGCTGCCGTCGATGTGGCAATAGGGGACCACGCGCGTGCGGCCGGGCATGTAGAACTGGAGCGAGGCGCTGGTGAGAGAGACAACTCCGTCGTCGAATCCAGCGGGCGCGCCGGTGCCACCGCTCCCCGCATTGCCTGCCGCGGCTACGGCATCCACTCCGCGTAGGTCGTCCGTTGCGTCGTTCCAGGTGTCCAGGTCGAACAGAAACGCGCTGCCGCTGGACATTTCCTGTAGCTGATTGGTATTGCCAAGCAAACCCGAGACTAAAGACGCGATCCCGGTACCGGCGTGCGGGGTGGCCAGGAAGACCGCCTTGCGAACAAGTGTGGCCGCGGGTGGTTGAAACATGCCGGCTGTATTCTGTTTTCCACTGAGATAGCAGCGCAGCACCAGCCCGCCCATGCTATGAGCTACCACGTCCACTTGTTCCACTGGCTGGCCGTCCGTGTAGCTCAGGCCGGAAAGGAACGTGGCGAAGGCGGCGGCCAGATCTTCAATGGTCGCGCTCGAAGACAAGCTGCACGTGTTGAAGAACACGCTGGCCTCGCCATTGCTTTGGAGCACTTGATCGGCAATACCGAACGTGTTGGCGAAAGTCGTGGGACAGCCCGTGAACTGAAAGCCGTTGATGAACACCACCGGCGGCAGCGTAGTCTTCGGGATCGGCGCTCCGGTCGGAATCAGTTGGGCCTGCGCTCCAAGCGCGAGCAACACGCCGCAGAGCAGGCTGGCGCGCATTAACGCGTGGGAACCGGCTGCAGAGCGCGGCTCTCGATAATGCGGTCGATGATGCCGTATTCCAGCGCCTGGTCGGGCTCCAGAATATAATCGCGATCCACGTCGCGCGCGATCTTATCCACGGCCTGGCCGGTGGCCTGCGCCAGGATCTGATTCAGCGACTCGCGCATGCGCAGAATCTCTCGCGCATAAATATCGATGTCGGTGGCTTGCCCGCCCAGTCCGCTCATGGACGGCTGGTGGATAAGGATACGCGCATGAGGCAGGCTGTAGCGTTTCCCCTTGTTGCCGCAAGCCAGCAATACGGCGGCCATGGATGCGGCCTGGCCAAGGCAGTAGGTCACGATGTCCGGCTCCACCAGGTTCATCGTGTCGAGAATGGCCAATCCGGCGGTGATCGAGCCACCGGGAGAGTTGATATAAAGCGAAATGTCCTTTTCCGGATCTTCCGCGGCCAGGAAGAGCATCTGGGCGATGATCAAATTCGCGACGTTGTCATCGATAGGCGTACCCAGGAAAATGATGTTCTCCTTAAGCAGGCGCGAGTAGATGTCAAAAGCGCGCTCGCCGCGCGAAGTCTGCTCCACCACCATTGGTACGAGTACTGAATTCTGCATGGAAACCGGGCTCCTTCGTAAAACCCCATGATACCGCGCCCCGCAAGTGTTTACGCGCGAGCCCCATGATATGCTGAGTCCAAAGTGTTCAGCAGGCACTACAGAAAAGTCAAGGCCATCTTCGCGGCCACCGACGTTCTGCTCACCTCCATCGCGTTTGTAGCCGCCTACCAAACTCGCGTGCGGCTGCATTTGGAGAAGAATTTCTTCATCGATTTTCCGGTTGCAGCGCTATTGCTGGTGCTTTCGGCGCTATGTTGGGTCGCCATCGGCTACTGGTTCGATGTGTACGAAAAGCTCGATTCGGCGCACCCCAGCGTGGTGCTGCGCGATACGTTTCGCCAATGCGCGCTGGGCGCGATTTGCCTGGTTTTGACCGAATTCCTTTTGCGATTAGACCTGAGCCGCTCATTTGTCGCGCTGGTCGGGGTTTATGCCTGGATTTTGTTGTGCCTGTTTCGGATTAATGCCGCGCGCGTGATCGGAGGCCTCAGGCGGGAGTTTGGCGCCGCGCATTTCGTGATGGTGGTGGGATCGGGTGAGAACGCGCTGCGTCTGGGTACGGCGCTCGAAAAATCGTCGGACTATGGCATCCGCCTGATGGGGTTTTTGGACGATGAACCGGGCCGCGTGCAGCTGTCCCAAGTATACGAACGCTACGCGCTGACGAGCCTGCCCGAGTTGCTCACGCGCCAGGTCATCGACGAGATCATCTTCGCGGTTGATAGCAGCAGGCTGGGCGCGATGGAAGAACTGTTCCTGCTCTGCGACGAGCAGGGCGTGCGGACGCGCGTGGTAGTGGATTTCTTTCCTCACGTGAACAGTCAGGTGTATTTGGATCGCCTTGACTCGACTCCGCTGCTGACATTTTCCGCGGCGCCGCACGACGAAATCCGCCTGCTCGCGAAGCGTGTGACTGATGTGGTGCTGGCCGCGGCCGCGCTGGTTTTGCTGCTGCCGTTTATGCTGCTGATCGCTCTGATGATCCGGCTGACGTCGCCAGGCCCCGCGATTTTCCGCCAAGAGCGCTGCGGTCTGAACGGGCGCCGCTTCATGTTCTACAAGTTTCGATCGATGTGCGATAACGCCGAGGAGCTGAAGGCGTCGGTGGCGCATCTGAGCCACAAGACCACTGCGTTTAAGATCCGCAACGACCCTCGGCTGACCGCGGTAGGCCGCATTCTGCGCAAGTTTTCGATCGACGAATGGCCGCAGCTTTGGAACGTGCTGAAAGGCGATATGTCGCTGGTGGGCCCGCGGCCGGCGGTTCCCGAGGAAGTGGAAAATTATCAGACCTGGCAGCGGCGTCGCTTGCGCATGCGTCCAGGGTTGACGTGTCTGTGGGCGGTGAAGGGCCGCGATACGCTGGATTTCGAGACCTGGATGAAGATGGATATGCAGTACATCGATACCTGGTCGCTGGCGCTCGATTGGAAAATTATTTTGCGTACCATTCCACGCGTGTTGACGGGCCGCGGCGCGTATTAGCGACAATAAAGATAGCTATGCATCTGGTTCCAACACAAGACGAAGTGGTCGCCCTGTTGCGGCGCACTGGCGCGATTCGCGACGGGCATTTTGAATATCCCAACGGACTCCACGCCACCGAATATATGCAAGTGCAATTGGCGATGCGCTATTTTCAGCACGCCAAGGTGCTCAGCGTCGGCTTGAGCCGGCTGCTGCGGGCGAACGCGGAAATTCGCGCCATGATCCCGGAGCTTTCCATTGTGTCGCCGGATACGGGCGGACTTCCGGTGGCGTACGGCGTATGTGAAGCACTGCGGGCGCATCAGGTGTACTGGGCGGATCGCAAGGAAGAGCGCGGTCCCATGGCGTTCCGGCAGTTTCTGGAACAGAAGCCCGGCGAAAAAGTGCTGCTGGTGGACGACATTTTGCGATCGGGCCGCAACCTTGGGGAATTGAAGCGGCTGGTGGAATCCACCGGCGCGGAAGTGGTCGGGATGGCGGTGATCATCTATCAACCCACGCCGAAGACGGTGGATTTCAGCCCGCTGCCGCTCTACTATTTGGCGCAATTGGATGCGACGTATTACAAGGACGCGGGGTCGTGCGAGATGTGCAAACGCGGAGTGCCGGCGGAGAAAGTTTGGATTTAGTGTCGATCCGTGAGCGTTCCCTTTTGCTTGGCGATCTCAAGTAATCCTGGATAAAACTGCACGAACGTGTCGTCCACCGCGCCATGCTCGGCATGACACGCGTAGCAATCCTCGGTGTGCGGAAGCAGCTTCCCGCTGCTGGACGTGCCGAATGCGAAGAACGCCCAGCCATTGCCTGGAAATTTCGCCAGGTCCTTTACGTGGCCTTCAATGGCGACGACGCCGCTCTGAAACGATCCGCCTTGATTGATGGAGCCTTTGCTGGTCGAGGCGCGGATTTCCAAAATCAACGTGGTTTTGTCCGGCCATTTTCCGGTTGAGACGAAGGTACGATACGCGGCGGGATTCACGAACACGTTGGTGAACGACGGTGGCCGGCTTGCTTCCGGCTGGTACGTCATGCCCAATCCCGAGCTCAGGAAGATCCACTCGCGATAGTCCGGGGGCAACGTGAGTTGGCCGTCAGCGGTGTACTTGGGGGCGTTCTGCGCCAACAAACAGGCCACGGAACTAGCAGCGAGCAAGAGGCGGGTTACGAACGGCGCCATCCGCCAAGTGTATCATTCGGACATGACTCAACCGGACATGACTCAACCGGCACACATGACTTTACCGATCGAACTCGATCGCGCGACGTGCGGCGAACTGGGCGAGGCGAGCGCCCGGGAGTGGTTGGAGACTAACGGCATCGGCGGATTTGCTTGCTCGACGATCGCCGGCCTGAATACGCGGCGCTATCACGGGCTGTTGACCGCGGCCACCCATCCTCCGGTGGGGCGCGTGGTGCTTCTATCGAAGCTGGAAGAAACGCTGCTCGTGGGCGACGAACGATTTGAGCTGAGCGTGAATCAGTATGTAGGCGTGATTCATCCGAGGGGCCACGAGTATCTGGGATCGTTTCGCCTCGCTCCGTTTCCGGTGTTCCGCTATCGCTGCGGCGACCTGCAGCTGGAGAAGACCGTGTTTCTGGTCCATGGCGAAAACACCGTGGTGATTCAATATGAGTTGCTCGGCGATTTGCAGAGCCGCGCCTGTGCGCTCGCAGTTCGCCCGCTGATTGCTTTTCGCGATTATCACAGCCTCACGCATGCCAACGATTCCCTGCGCCGCGACGTGGCGAGCAGCTCCGGCATGGCGACGATCACTCCGTATCACGATCTGCCAAGCTTGCATTTCGCACACAGCGCGGAATCGATCGACGCGTCGGGCCTCTGGTTTTACAACTTCGAATATCAGCGTGAGAAGGAGCGCGGATTGGACTCGGTGGAAGATCTGTACAGTCCATTTTCGCTGCGCTTCAATTTGGCGGAAAACTCGTCGGCGGCGATCATTGCATCTACACTAGAGCACGACGTCGTGGATGCTCATCGGCTCCAGGAGCAGGAGCTCCAAAGACGCGCCCGCATCGTCCATCAAGCTCCCGCCGAGGACGCGTTCGCTCGACAATTAACCACGGCGGCGGATCAGTTTATCGTCGCGCGGGGGGATCAAAAATCGGTGATCGCGGGCTATCCGTGGTTTGGCGATTGGGGCCGCGACACGATGATCTCACTGCCGGGCCTAACACTGGTGACGGGCCGCTTCGAAGAAGCCCGCAATATTCTACGCGCGTTCGCACGGAACATCGATCGCGGCATGCTTCCGAATCGCTTTCCGGATTCGGGCGAGACGCCGGAATACAACACGGTGGACGCGACGCTTTGGATGTTCCATGCGGTGCACGAACTGCTCCGCTACACGCACGACTACGATTTCGTCCGCACCGAGCTCTACCAGCCGCTAGCCGATATCATCGCGTGGCACGAACGCGGAACACGCTACGGCATTCATCTGGATTCCGACGGCCTGTTGAGCGCCGGCGAACATGGCGTGCAGCTAACCTGGATGGACGCAAAGGTTGGCGATTGGGTAGTGACGCCGCGCGAAGGCAAGCCGGTGGAGATCCAAGCGCTCTGGCACAACGCGCTGCGCGTGATGGCGCATCTGGCGTCCACCTTCAACGACCCGGCAGAGTCCAGTCGCTATGCAGCTCTTGCCGAACGGACTCGCGCGCATTTCACCGAGGTGTTTTGGAACGAAAGCGCCGGATGTCTTCATGATGTGATCACGCCGGGCGGCGCCGACAGCTCGATTCGTCCCAATCAGATTTTCGCCGTCAGCCTACCGTTTCCGCTGCTGTCGAACGATCAAGCTCTGCGCGTGATCGAGGTGGTGGAGTGGGAGCTGCTCACGCCCTTTGGATTGCGAACGCTTTCGCCGCGCGATCCGAATTACCGTGGCCGCTATGAGGGCGATCCCGTCAGCCGCGATGGCGCTTATCATCAAGGCACCGTGTGGCCGTGGCTGCTGGGACCATTCTTGTCAGCTTATGTAAAAGTTCACGGCGGCACGGAAGAAGCTCGCCGCCGGGCCGATCATTTTCTTGATCCATTGCGCGATCATCTATTGCACGCGGGCCTGGGGCAAATCTCGGAAGTGTTCGACGGCGACGCGCCGCATCGGCCAGGAGGCTGCTTTGCGCAAGCCTGGAGCGTTGCCGAAATTTTACGAACCTATACAGAAGATGCCAAGGGTCGCCAACCTGCTTTCAACTAAAACGACGCAGTTGAAACCACTGCGCGCCAGCTTACGTCTCCTCACCAATCTTGACGTGGCGAGTACTGTTCATTTGTTGTTGCGCGGCCTGGATTCTACCGGCCCAAAATGACGACGAGGCTATTTACGATCTCGGACCAGGCGTCACTCCTCCGCGAGTCGTGAAGCAGGTGAATCCGCATTACTCAAATGATCGCGGCGTGCGCGCGGTCGGCTCCGTCATCATCGCGCTCGTCGTGAGCTCGAAGGGGCTTCCCAAAAACCCGCACGTCGTCAAGAGTCTGGACAAGGACTTAGACCAAAGCGCGATCGAGGCGGTGAAAGAGTGGCTCTTCGCGCCCGCGCAGAAGGATGGCAAGGCCGTCGCAGTCCGTGTCAGTGTTCAGATTCAGTTTCACGACATGTGACGTTAACGCTCGCCAAAGTTGTAGCCCACCCACACCATACCTTCGGGCACGGCATTGCTGCCGAACTGATTAGTCAGGCCGGGGACGTAATGAAAATCAAATTCAGGTTTGATGAAAATGTGGTCAGTGAGAAAGACCTGAACGCCGACTCCGAAATGCGCTTGAAAATGATCCGCCGCGCCAACGGGTTCCGTGGAAGTGCTGCAAACAGCGGTTCCCACGCATCCGCTTTCGGTAAGCGAGAAGCTGGTGCGCGCGCCTCCAATGCCACCTTCGAGCAAGAGGACTGCGCGTTTGGTATTGATGGGCGCATAGATGCCGTTGACGTCATAGAAGGTCTGGCGCGAATCCAGCGGGCCGTAAGTTTGGCGCGAGGGCTGCAGGTTGGCCTCGAATCCCACGCCGAAATGTTTGTACAGCATCAGGTCACCGCCAAAGCCGAGAAAGAAGCCTCTGAGCGCGGGCAACGTTTGACAATTCGCGTCACCAGAGTTCGGTGCGCAAGAGCCGAAGGCATTGATCGAAGCGGCGTTGTCTATGCCGCCGGAGTTCGCGCTGTCCCACGCGCTTCCAAATCCGAGATTGACGTCGAATGACGTCTGTGCGTTCGCGAGCGAGGTTCCTAAGAAGAATAGAAAAGCTGCGCCCGAAGTCCATTTAGCGATCGACATATGCCGGACTAGACGCTATGTGTTAAAGCACGGTTTCGATGGCGGAGTTACGAATTTGTCAGTAATGTTTTGTAACTCGATTGCGGTCGCAGTTTATTTCTCAGAAGCCGCCTTGCGGCCGATACCCGGGCCGCGCGCGCACCCGATACTTCTTGCCGACATCGCTCACGATTTCGACATTGATCTTGCGGAAGCCTTCGTTCGGGTTCGCAGCCGGATAATAGGTGATGGTATAGCTGTTGCCGAGATCCTCGCGGATGGATTCAAACGCCTCCACCTGTTTCTGCCATGTCTTCGCAAAATACGCTTTGCCGCCGGTGCGCGTGGAGATGCGCTTGAACACATTGCTCGACGTCGGGTCCTTCGCGACATCGTTGGTCGAGATCACGTAGATGGGAATGCCATCGTCTTCGGCCACCGCGCGCACATCATCGGGAGCAATCAGGCTCGCGTTATCCGGTCCGTTCGAAAACACGATGATCACTTTGCGCCCGGGGACTTTCGAAGCGTCGCGCAGAGTCAATAGCAGGCCGTTGTAGAGCGCTGCGTCGTCGCCGGCCACTGCTTTGCGAAGTCCGAAGATCGCGTCGTTGCGATCGTGCGTAAGAGGAGCCGGCCGCGAGAGATTGCGGCTAAACGTGTAAACCGCAACGGAATCGGCTTTGTCCAGACCGCGCACGAAATCGGCGATCGCATCGGAGGCGTAAACAAATCCGCGATACATGTAGTTGCTGGTATCGAAGAGCACGAACACGTTGGTTCCGACGAAGGAATCTGAACGCACCTCGGTTGTCGCATCGGTCCCGCTGGGCGTAGTTTCCTCCGACACAACCAGCGGCTGCGTCGTGCCATTTTCCAGTACGCGCACGGGAGGCTTGTTGCCCTCTCCGAAAGTATTTATCTTTTGAGCGATGCCGTCCTCGGTGAGGTGAAAATCGCTCGGCTTCAGCCCGTTGATGTAGTGGCCCTTGCTGTCAGTGACGGTGAAACTCAACACCACCATATCCACCTTCACGCGGAAGGTGGGCCGCTGTTCCTGGGCAAATAGGGCCGCCGAAACTACCAGCACCGCGGCCGAAGCACTTATGATGACCCGACGATTCAGATGCAAGAGTGCCCTCCGAAAAATAAAAGAGACTAAAAAGCAGCTGCTGCTGTTACACGTTTGCGCGCCTTCTCTCGGACGTCGGCGCCCACCAGCCGCAGCGAACGCAGCAGCGCCGGCCAGTCCTCTAGATTCGTCGCGAAGATCCGCTCCACCGTTTGGCGCGTCCAATCGGGAACCAGCACGTTGAGCTCGCCGGGCGCCAGATAGAGTTGATCCGCCAGCGCTGCATAATACAGCAAGTTTGACTCCCAACTCTCGGCCAGGATGCGGCTCGAATAACCCATCAACGTGGGGAACGTGCGCAGGCCCAGCAATTCCGGAGAGTAGGAGTTGGACAAGGTCGGCTTAGGCGTCCCGAAGGAGCGCGAAATCACTTCATAGTTCAACAGTTGGGGCGCCTCGGCGGCTTCGCGCCGGATCTCGTCCGCGATGGGGTTGCCGGATGGATCCGCCGTCAACAGATCGCGCGAGATGCCGAACAATTCCGACGGCATCACCAAATCCAGCGCTGCGTTGACGCGGCCCTGCTCCAGCAGCTCGCGAATCTGAGACACTCGCGCCGGCATCGCGTATTGGCTGAAAGCATCGAGAACCGTCTGGCGGCGGCCAGGGCTTAGTGCCGACTCAGCCAGCAGCGTTTCGCCGTAATCCATATGGAGCGCCACCCAGTGCAATTGCGAGGGCGTGACGTTCCACCAGCGTGGGATGGTCGCGGTGAGCAGCAGTTGCGGCACCAGGTCGCCCCAGATCAAGGCTTGCTCACGCGAAGGAATCAGGAAATTTTGCTCCGCCTCCGCCAGCGTGTAGGGCAAGCTGACGAGCGACCCTACCAGCTTTCCTCCAGCGCTGGTTGGCCAGCCGTTGCCCAGCACTTCCGTTTCCTTCCACGTGCCGTTGGTTCCCTGCAGGCCGACGAAATCGTGGCTGCGAACGAATAGAGGATTGGCGTAGAGAACCTGCGCGCCGGGCGGGGCGTAGTGCACGTAGTTCAACCCCATCAGAGTGTCGCGGAGAAACGGCGCCATCAATCCGCGAACTTCGTCCAGTTTCTTTGGATCGTTGCCGGCACGATCGATAAACGCGCGCAGATTCAGCTTTCGTTCCGCCTCAATGTGCTTCTCCGGCCAGTAGCCAAAGCTCAAGGAATTGTTTTCCGGGCCGCTCAATGAATTGCGCGGAAGCTGGATCTCGGAGATTCGCGCCGCGGTCTTGGTGATCAGCGTGTTGTTGACCTTTTCGCCCTTGGCCAGGCTTTCCAGACTGTCGACGAGATCGAAAATCGAGGTGAGCGAAATCAGCCGCTGCGCCTCAAAGATCCGGATCATTTCTTCCACTAATTGGTTGTGCGCGTCCGACATGTCGGATTGCGCGGTGCCGGCCAGCAGGTCGATCATGCGATCTTGAGCGATCACGCCCGCGGGGGCGTTGGTGGCGGCCAGCAGCGTTTGAACACCCTCGCGTCCCGCATCGAACACGTCGCCTTCGTTCTTCACCTTGTTGAAGCGCGCGAGCATTGCCGCAAGAGGCCGGTCGCGATCGGCCGGCGCGATGGAGTTCTGCCGGCAAAAAATCTGCCACAGCCCGACCAACGACTGCATCGTTCCGGCGGCATCCGAGCGCACGCCCAGGTCGTGAATCTGATTGATGCTCTCGGCGGCGTCCAGGAATTGGTTGATCGTGGCGGTCGATACGTCGGAGACTTCGGCGAAAATTGGATACTGTGCGCCGAACGAGCGGAACTCGCGCGCCAGCCGGTCGGCAGTTTTGGCATCCAGAGGCGTTTGGCGATGGCGGTCAACGTCGCTCAGCGCCATGAAGATTTTCAGCGGTTCATTCTCAACCGACTTGCGGCAGAGCCCGAACAATGCCTCGATGACGTCGTCGGGTTCTTTCCAATTTCCGGCGGCCTGGCTCAGCTTGTTGTCATACTTTCCGCTGCCCGCAGGATGCTCGATGAAGAGCGTGCGCCAGACATCCAAGCTGCCCGGAATATGCGGTTTGCCGTTGGGGTCCAGACGCAACCGCGCGGTCAACAGCATCATGTCGGTGTTGGCGCGGAACACGGGACGCGCCGGACCAGGGCTCGTGACCTTGCCGCGGATCGCGGCGTAAAACCGTTTCAGCCGATCGGGCTCGGTGAGATACGCTTGTACCGGCCCGTTCGCCGGATTGCTGCTGATGCGCAGCAGCGCGTCGAAATAGCTCGCCAACCATCCGTCGTCGCGAATCACCAGGCGCTCAAAGAACGGGCCCGGCTTGTCGGGCGAAACTCCCACCAGTTCGGCCCAGGCGCGTTCGGAGCGTGCGCCGCCCGGCACCACCGCGTGGCCGTTGTGAACCTGGAACATCCCGCCGTAAAAGTCGAGCACGTGCGCATAGGCCCGGATCTTCTGCACGGTTGTGTTCTTGCGCAACTCGTCGGCGGCACTGGGATCGAGCTTCGAGAGTCCCAGGTACAGGCGGCAGAGCGATGGGTCGCCCAGGAAGGAGTCGATGAACTCCTGGCCTTGCCGATCTTTCGCCGATAGCCAATAGTCCTGCGTGTAGAGGATGGGGACTTGAGTGGGCCGGTAGTCGTAGTTGAACGGGCGATTGATGCGGAGGTCCTGTTCCAGTTCGGCGAGTGGAAAACCAGAGTCGATAGTCAGAAACGCGCGCGTGGCATTCAGGGTTTCGAGCACCACCTCGCTGCCGCAGCCGCCGCGCATACGATAGCCGAGCACGCGGAGCAATTCGCCTGTTTGGGTGGAATCGCAGGTTTCAATCTTGATCGCGCCGCTCGAGTCCGCCAGTTTTTCCAATTCGCGCGCTTGCGATAAATAGCGCACCACCAGCTTCAGATATTCCGTCTGCTCCAGAACGTCGTTGCTGCCGGAGGCCTGATATCCGTTAGTGACGATGTTGCGCGCAAGCGCCGGGAGCAGTTCTTCGGGGGCGATTTCGGGAGCCAGCGCCGCCATGCGCGAAAAGGATTTCAGGGGTCCTGGGATCGCGATGGTCTGGCGTTTTTCCGGAGTGAGAGCGGCGCCTTGAGGAAACGTGAAATCCTTGCCGCCGGCCGTACGATAGTTTTCCAGGTGACGCTGGGCCAGATCGCGATCCCCCGCGATCAGATCGAGCAGCACCAGGCGCCGGGCCACGAACTCGCGCTGCTCACCACGCGCGGCATCCCAAACTTTCTCGTAAGCGTCGCGGGCGGAAGGGTCGCCGTGACGGTCTAGAAATTCCGCATAGGCGAGCTTGGCGTCCACCGCGCCGGTTTGCGCTGCGTGCAGCAGGTAGTCGCGTGCGTCCGCAGCTTCTCCCTTGCTCTCCATCTGCCAGGCATGGGTGCTGAAATCTTCGGCCGCAGCCATTCCGATATAAAAAATACTAAGAATGAATGCCGATACGAGGGCTTTCATGGAGGGTATGTTCCTTTCCCGTCCCGATCTCCGCTCATCCCGCGCGCCTGACAAAACGATCCCCACTCGGCGCGCTCTTGGCTAAATACTGTATCACTGGCAACGATGTGCGCGCTTGCACGGCCTTAGCCGGGAAGTTGGGGCAGTCCTCTATAATTGGGGCTTGACCGAAAAGACCAAAGTCTTCAAGTATTACGATCTTCTCGCCAGCATCTTCATCGTGGTGCTGGTTATTTCAAACCTGGTGGGCCAAAAGATCTGCGCGTTTGGGCCATTCCGCGTCAGCGGTGCTCAACTGCTGTTTCCGATTACCTACATCTTTGGCGACATTTTTACGGAGGTGTACGGCTACGGCGGATCGCGGCGCATCATCTGGATCGGGTTCCTTGCGAATGCATTAATGGCCGGCCTGGGCAATTTGATCGTGGCACTGCCGGCGGCGCCCGAGTGGAAGAATCAGGAAGCCTTCGCGATCGTGTTCCATCAGGTGCCGAGGCTGGTAGTCGCCAGCCTGATCGCCTATTGGTGCGGCGAATTCGCGAACTCGTTCACCCTCGCCAAAATGAAGCTGATCACCCGAGGCCGCTACCTTTGGACGCGAACCGTCGGGTCCACCGTGGTGGGGCAGGCAGTGGATACGGTAATTCTAGTGGTGATCGCTTTCAGCGGAGAGACATCCACGTCAGGGCTGCTGCGGCTGATCGGGTCTGCGTATCTGTTTAAGGTGGTCTATGAGGTGATCGCGACGCCTGTGACCTACGCGATCGTGGGATTCCTCAAGCGCACCGAGGGGATCGACACGTTCGACTATAAAACCCGCTTCACGCCGTTTGCGACGGAAGTCTAATCCTTTTCTATGAGTTTTTCGCAGAGGGCATCGATGTCCGCCGATTCGCGCTCCACGAGATTGAACGCCAGCGCCTTCAAAGCCGTGATATTCGCGGAACTTGTGTTGTCCAGCCGGTGCGTGTGGTTGTCGAGCGTGGTTTGAAACCGGTAGTAGCGTTTACACCTGGCGGGGGTTTCGGGCAGGAGTTGGCGGAGTTGGTAATCCACAGTGCGGCTGACGCCATCCAAAACGAGATCCAACACAGGCATGGCCCATCGCACAACGCCCCAATTCTTGGTTTCCTCGTAGGGCAAGCAGCTGGTCAACTCGCCTGTTCCGAGCGAAACCACCAGGAAATCGGAGGCTTCCGGATGGGTGATGCGTGCTTCCACCAGCGCGCAGGCGGCCGGGTTATTGGCGAATACCCCGCCGTCGATAATCGTGTAGTGATTGGTGATCGTTCCGGTTGGCAGTTTCATGGGTTTGAAATAGGTGGGAGCCGCGGAGGTGGCGCGGGCCACTTCACGCGTGGGGAAATCGTAGTCCGCGCGTTCGCGTGCAATAGCGCTGCGGAAGAAAAAAGGAAAACTGCGCTCGATTTCGTAGCCGGTGATCAGCAGGTCGGTAGCGGCGTCGCGCAGCCGTGAGTCGCCGAAGTATTCGAGCAGCACTTGTTCAATACCGGCCGTGGAATATTTCGCCCGCCACAGATTGCCGCCGGCGGCTACTTTGCGCGGGAATCGGCGGGAGAAAATGCGTGAACCTTCACGCTCGTAGAGTTCCAGCATCTGTCTTGCCGAGTAAGGCGCCGCTGGTGCGGCTTTGGAAATGCCGAGCCCGAGCGCGAGAATGCCGCCGGTGGACGTGCCTGCGATTAAGTGGAACAGATCGGCGATCCGGCGTCCCGTGCGTTTCTCGATTTCGGCCAGCACCAGCGCTGGAATGATGCCGCGAATGCCGCCGCCGTCGATGGAGAGAATCTTGATCACGGGGAGCTTTGCCGACGCGGATAGAAGACGCACGGACCGCGGAGGTTGTTGTCCCTCGCGGGAGCAATAACCGCAGCCCGTGCGCTTCCGCCATCACCCAACGCAAGCGTACGTTGCGATTGGTGCGTCTGCGGGGATGGGCGCTAGTCAAGTGGCGGAAAAAGAAAGAAAAATAAGTTTAGAAGTGCTGCGACTAAGGTCGCGATAGCCGCTCAGCGCTGGTCGCCTCGGTCTTCGATCGCTCCCTCAATGATGTCGAGCACCTGCTTGACGATCCTCGGATGTAAGGTTGCGTTGCCGTGAAATGGAATCACTACCCGCAATTCGCCCTTCCCGTACACGCGGTGGCTTCCTTTTGATCGGAACTTGTCAAATCCCGCCCAAAGAGCTCGCCCTCAGCATCGACGGCGCTCCAGCGCGGTAGCCTAGGCATTCACCTCAACGGCAGTGGTTAGAATTTCGCGGCTGAGAAGCGCGTCGCGTTGATCGGGTGGAAGAGTCTCGAGGTAAAGCTCAATGGCTTCCTTGATATTGGTGAGCGCCTCCTCCACGGTGGCACCTTCAGTCTGGCAGCCCTTCAATTCGGGGCACCATGCGTAAACGCCGTGGGCATCGGTCTCGATCACGACACTCGCTTTGCGGGCCATACGCATCAAGCTTAGCTCAGCGCCTTTGGCCCCGCTTTGCGCTCCTGTATACTAGCGATGCCCTCAAAGCAACGTTAGCCTCGAGGACAGATTGACCAATGGAGGTCGAAAAACATGTCGTTTTTTGCATGGATCATTTTGGGATTAATCGCCGGCTTCATCGGAAGCAAACTGGTGAACAAACGCGGCGAGGGAATGGTGCTGGACATTCTCCTCGGGATCGTGGGCGCCATCGTCGGCGGATGGCTGTTCAACCGGTTCGGAGTGGCCGGAGTCACCGGGCTGAATCTATACAGCCTGCTGGTCGCCGTGGTCGGCGCTGTGGTGGTCTTGTTGGTTTACCACGCAGTTCGGCGGGCGTGAACCTGCCTATTCGCGATCGGGCCGCTTGAGCATGCGAACGGTTCGTCCGGTGAAATAACCGGCTACAATCGCGAGGATAAAACAGAGAACGATCGTGGGCGGCGCTTCCACGATTTCTTATCGTCCGATCCAGTTTCTAACTCCAGGGAGCGAGCCCATGGCGTGTAAACTGGTTCCTTGTCCCGATGATCAAGACGCTGATCAAGAAGGCTCTCAACCGCGCGGGCTTCATGATCATTAATACCCGCCGGCATTACGATACCGACGGGCTGTTCACCGTCCACAGCGATCATTTTCGGCAGGAGCCCATATATCAGGCTGCCTATCAGCGCGGCATCCAGGCGAACAACGGCATCGACCCCCACTTCGAATGGCGCGTTCACGTGGCTCTCTGGGCCGCCTCGATCGCGGTCTCAGTCGCCGGCGATTTCGTCGAGTGCGGCGTGAATACCGGGTTCATGAGCTCGGCCATCATGCAGCGGCTGAATTGGCGCGGCGTGGCCAAGCGATTTTTCCTGGTGGACACGTTCGCGGGGCCCGTCGTATCGCAGTTCTCGAGTGAAGAAATCGAGCGCGGGCGGCGCAAGGTGGCCGAGAGTTCCATCGCGGCGGGTGCCTACCAAACCGATCTCGACCGTGTGCGCGCCAATTTCGCCGAGTGGCCGAACGCCGTGGTCGTGCCGGGAACGGTGCCCGATATCCTGCCAACGCTCGATCTCGCGCGCGTGGCGTTCCTGCACATCGATATGAATTGCGCCTATCCGGAACGCGCGGCGCTCGAGTACTTTTGGGATCGGCTATCGCCTGGCGCGTTCGTGCTGCTGGACGACTATGCGTATTACGGCTTCGAAAGCCAGAGAGACGCCATGGACGAGTTTGCGCGATCGCGCGGGTTCAACGTGCTGGCGTTGCCGACAGGACAGGGTTTGATCGTCAGGCGCTAACTCCCGCCGCTTTTTAGGGGTATGGCGAGGCATTTCACCCATCAACAGCTTGGGGATGTCGCCCGCGAACATCATAAGTGCAACATTTCTAATGGGTTGCTGGATTGGAGTTTCAGATGCTCGCTAGCCGGGCATGTCGTAGCCGCAGGAATCCAGCCCGAGAGGATAAGCAACCATGGAAAAGCACGTCAGAGGCCTGTTGAGCGCACTTCGGCAAGCCGTCAATGAAGCGATTTTGGGATCGCATGATGTTAACGCCGCACTGGCGGCCATCGGCCGGACGGGCCGGTGCCCTAGCCTTTCGGTGGATGTAGCCCTGGGAAATCCGTCACCGGAGGAACCAGGGAATGAGCCAAGCCACGTCCAGAGCCTTCCACCAGGTGAGTTGGTTCTAGCCGAGTCCGACGAAGAATTCCTGCAGTCCCTTGGCATTGCGGTCGACATGAGCGCGGAAATTGCCACGAAAAGTCCCCTAAAGTAACTGCTGGTTCCGGGCGATAAAGGCTCAATGGACCGCCGGTTCAACCAGCGCATCTCAGCCGACCTGCCCGTGCGGCTAACCCTGCTGGATTCCGAGGAAGGTTCGTTCGGAAGGCTCATCGACATTTCCGAATCGGGCGTCGGCGTTCTGCTGCGGACCCCCGTCGATCCCGGCGCGATGGTGAAGCTGGAAATCCTCGGCATCATTTTCTACGGACAGGTCGCCTATTCCAGGCCCGAAGACACCGGATTCCAAACCGGCATTTTTGTCGAACCGGCACTGCTCGATTCGTCGAATATCATCGAGCTGGTGAATAGCTTCCTCGTCACACACGTCGGCTAGCCCGGCCACGACTCCGTTCCATTCAGAATCTGATAAGTTAAGTTTGTCCGTTTTATGGACTTGGGGGACGAACTTGATGTTAAGGGTGCTGATTCTTGGACTCGCGGGGATCGCCGTCGGCATGGCCCAGCAATCGCGGCCGGTGGATGACGCGGCGCTGAATAATGCCGCCAAGACGGGCGAAGAATGGCTCAGCTATAACGCGAACTGGTCCGAGCAGCGCTACAGCCCTCTCGATCAGATCAACGCCAGCAATGTGGGCCGGCTTGGCCTCGCATGGTACCTCGATATTCCGGCCGCGCCTGGCCGTCCCCAAACGCACCAGGAAGCCACGCCTCTGGTGCACGACGGCGTCCTTTATAGCATTACGCCTTGGAGCATCGTGTACGCGGTGGACGCGCGAACCGGTAAAGAGCTGTGGCGGTCCGATCCCGAAGTGAACCAGGAAGTCTGGATGTCGCGGATCTGCTGCGGCGTGGTGAATCGCGGCATCGCGCTATACAGAGATACGGTGATCGCGCCCGTGGTCGACGGTCGTCTGCGCGCGCTCAATCTGAAGACCGGCAAGATTGCCTGGGAAACGCGGGTCTCGCCGGCCAACATGCCCTACACCATCACGATGGCGCCGCGCGTTATCAAAGGCGGCAAAGTGATCGTTGGAATGGCGGGCGGCGAGTACGCCATTCGCGGGTTCTTTGCGGCGATCGACGCCAACACCGGAAAGCTGGCGTGGAAGTTTTATACCGTGCCGGGGGATCCTTCGAAGCCGTTTGAACAGCCGGAACTGGCCGAAGCCGCCAAGACCTGGAGCGGCGAGTGGTGGAAACTGGGCGGCGGCGCAGCCATTTGGGGCGGGGTGGCGTACGATCCCGACTCGGACCTCATTTACCTGGGCACCGGCCAACCCGGGCCGTGGACGGAGCAAGCTCGTGGGCCGGGCGACAACTTGTTCGCCAATTGCATTCTCGCGGTGCGCGGCGCCACCGGTAAATTGATTTGGTATTACCAGGAAGTCCCGGGCGATTATTGGGATCTGGATTCCATCGCGGATCCGATGCTGCTGGACCTGCCCATCAACGGCAAGATGCGCAAAGTGGTGATCCACGCACCCAAGGACGGATTTTTCTACGTGCTGGATCGGCATACGGGCGAGCTGCTATCGGCCGATCCATGGGTGACTGTGAACTGGTCGTCAGGAGTGAATTTGAAGACTGGCCGGCCGGTGATCAATCCGGAAGCGTACTACAACAAAGAGACGGTGAACGTGATGCCGGGGCCGGGCGGCGGGCATGTTTGGCCGCCTTGGTCGTACAGCCCGGCGACGGGCTTGGTGTATATTCCGAGCACGATCGGAATCACCTATCCATTTCAAACTAACGCTAGCTTTGTGCCGTCGCCGACTGACGTTGGACCCACCGGACACGCGGCGTTTAATATGGGGATCGCCATTGGCGCGCGCGCAACCGTGCCTGCCGCTGGAGTCCACGACGACGTTGCGAACGCGGCCCAGGCGCCCGAAAATTCGGTGATTCCCAGCATTGGGCCACAAGGGCGTGGAAATCTCCTGATTGCGTGGGATCCGGTGGCGCAGAAGGAGCGCTGGCGCGGATTGGCGGGCGGCTTCAATCAGGGCGGAACGCTGGCGGCGGGGGATCTGGTGTTCTCGAGCGTCAATAATCGGCTGATTGCTTATCGCGCCGACAACGGCGATCAGCTTCTGGACGTCGACACGCATCTTTCGCAGATGAGCGCCGCGATGACGTTCATGATCGATGGCAAGCAGTACATCGCGGTTTCGGGCGGACCGTCGGGAGTAGTCAGCGGATTCGGTAACGATTCCACGGCGATTCCGGCCGGTGCACCGAAGCAGTCGCGATTGCTGGTGTACGCGCTCGACGGGAAGGCGGCACTGCCTACGCCGCCCACGTCCACTGCGTCAGGAAACTAGTTCGAGGACACCGGGTGACGCGTCCGCTTCAGCTTGGAATCGAGCTTACGTTCGATTTGCGCGATTTGCGAGCGCTCCGAGCGCGTAGCGAAAGTTGATGCTTTGCCGGAAGCTCCGGCGCGGCCCGTGCGTCCCACGCGATGGATGAAATCCTCGGGGACTTGCGGAAGATCGTAGTTCACCACGTGCGAAATTCCCTCCACATGAATGCCGCGCGAGGCGACATCGGTGGCTACGAGAACACGGAAATTGCCTTCCTGGAACCCACGCAACGCTTGCGCGCGCTGGCTCTGGCTACGATTGCCGTGGATCACCGCGGTGTTCACACCGCCCCGCAATAGCTTCTTCGACAGTTTGTCGGCGCCGTGCTTGGTGCGGGCGAAGACCAGGAACGAGCCTTCTTCCTCACGCAGCATGTTTTCGAGCAGGCCGAGCTTGCAGTCCTGTTCCACTTCGTAAAGATACAGGTCGATTTTCGAGATCGGCTTGGTGGTTTCGCCGGCTTCGACGCGAACCGCGTTGCGGACGTGAGTCTTCACCAAATGCGCGACTGAGGTTTGAATGGTCGCCGAGAAGAGCAGCGTCTGGCGATCGGCTGGCATGGCCGCCATGATTTTGGTGACGGTGGGAAGAAAGCCCATGTCGAGCATGCGGTCGGCTTCGTCGAGAACCAGCGCGCGAACGCCGCCGAGATTGACGAGCTTGCGCCCGAGGAAATCGAACAAGCGGCCCGGAGTGGCGATGAGAACCTGCGCGCCCTTGCGAATCGCTTGGAGTTGGACTCGTTCGCTGAGACCACCGACGGCGACGGCGCAGCGAACGCCAGTGCCCGCAGCCATCTTGGCGAACGTTTCGTGAATCTGGACGGCCAGTTCACGCGTAGGGCTGAGGATGACGGCGCGAATGCCGGCTGGAACGCCCGGTTGCGGTGCTTCCGTCGAGATCCGGTGAATGATCGGCAGCACAAACGCGAGCGTTTTGCCGGTGCCGGTTTGCGCGGTGGCGACCAGGTCCCGGCCAGCCAGCGCGGGCTCGATGGCCAGCTCCTGGATAGGCGTCGGCTGGACAAAACCGTGCTTGGATAAATTGCTCATCAATTGAGCAGAAAGGGGGAAATCAGAGAAACTTTTCATTTGTAATTTGCGGAGGGAGAAACGACGGGCCGACTACCGGTCAGGGGAGAGGGGGATTCGGATCAACTTCCTGTAGGCTCCAGTATAGCAGAGATGGGGTTGGCGATTAGGGATTCGGGATGAGCTGTGCTTCCAGTTCGGCCCAGCGCGCGTACAGCTCTTCGACACGGCGTTGCGCAACTTGCATCTTTTCGTAGGCTTCGCTGACGCGAGCGTGGTCCGACGACGCGGCTTCGAAATCACGCTGGGCCGCGGCGAGCTCGTGCTCGGCTTCCAGGATCTTGGCTTCCATGCCGTCCCATTCGCGCTGGTGCAAATAGGACAGCTTCTTTTTGGGCTCATCGGTTGCGGCGGAAGGGCGGGGAACTTTCGGTGCGGGCTTCTCGGACACCTGCTCGCTGCGGAACGCTTCCCATTGCGAATAGTCGGCGAAAACACCGCCCTTACCGCCGTCGAGCCCGATCACCAGCGTGGAAACACGGTCGAGCAAGTAGCGATCGTGGCTCACCAGCACGATGGCGCCGGGGAAATCGAGCAGGCTGTCTTCGAGCACTTCGAGCGTCGGGATGTCGAGATCGTTGGTGGGTTCGTCGAGCAGCAGCACGTCGGCAGTGGCCAGCATCAAGCGCGCGATCATCACCCGGGCTCGTTCGCCACCGGATAGTTTCGAAACGGGCATGTCGAGCTGCTCATCGGTGAACAGAAAGCGCTTGGCCCATCCGGCGACGTGGATGGTACGGTCGCGATAAATCACACTGTCGCCTTCCGGGCAGAGCGTGCGACGCAAGCTGAGCGCCGGGTCGAGATGCGCACCACGATCCTGCGCGAAGCTGACGATTTGCAGGCGTTCAGCGCGGCGGATCTCACCTTCATCGGGCGGGAGTGTGCCGGCCAGGAGTTTGAGCAGCGTAGTCTTTCCGCTACCATTGGCGCCGACCAATCCGATCCGAACGCCGGGCAAAAGAGTGAGCGT
>DATHMO010000142.1:0-3003 GCA_035486995.1 Bryobacteraceae bacterium | reverse complement strand
TGCGCATTGCGCCAGCGCGGCACGGCCTCGCGCAGCATGCGTAGTCCCTTCTCGGTGATCGCGACGATACGGACACGGTCGTCGTCCGGATCGGGAACGTTCTTCACCAGCCCCTTCACAAGCAGAGGCTTGAGATTGCGCGTAAGCGTCGTCGGATCCATCCCGAGCCACTCGGCCGTTGTTCCGATGGACGCATTCGTGCGCGCAAGGCTCGCGCCGCAAAGATAGGCCAACAGCCCGAATTGGTTGACCGTCAGCCCGGTCCGCTGCAGCGCATGGTCATAGAACTGGGTCACGCGGCGGGTCGCCCGCCGCATGCGCAGACACGTGCAGCCCATGATCTTTTGCAGGTCGTTGTCCATCACACTGCCGCGACTAGTCGCCCGCTTCAACCAATTTGAAAGGATTTAGTGATTCGCTTTCGTCGCCAACGACTGGCGAAGGGGGCAATCATGGCTGCGAAGGAGATTTCGGTAAAGAAGTATGTTGTGAGGCTGAGCGGCGAGGAACGCGAACGGCTTGAAACGCTGATCCGGAAAGGAAAGAGCCCGGCGCGGCGGGTACTGAAGGCGCGGATCTTGTTGAAGGCCGATGTCTCGGGCGCCGGCAAAGGGTGGAGCGACAACCGGATCATCGAAGCTCTGGAGACCAGTCCGTCCATGGTTTACCGGGCGCGCAAGCAACTGGTGGAAGAAGGCTTCGAGGCTGTGTTGAGCCGCAAGCGCCGCGCGACGCCTGCCGTCGCTCGGATTTTCGACGGCGAGAAGGAGGCCAAGCTGATTGCCTTGGCCTGTTCCAAGCCACCCAAGGGACGCGCACGCTGGACCTTACGGTTGTTGGAGAACAAGGTCGTGGAACTCGGCATCGTCGATCGCGCCAGCGACAGCACGATCGGGCGCGCGCTCAAAAAAACACTCTTCAGCCCCATCGCTGCCAGCACTGGGTCATCCCGCCGAAGGCCAACAGCGCGTTTGTAGCCGCCATGGAAGACGTGCTGGCCGTCTACACGCGGCCACGCAACAGCGATTGTCCGCTGGTTTGCCTCGACGAGACCTCGAAGCAACTCGTTGCTGAGACGCGCGTGCCGATGCCGATGAAAGCGGGACGCCCGGCGCGTTTTGACTACGAGTACCAGCGGAACGGCACCGCTAATCTCTTCATGATGTTTGCTCCGCTCGAAGGCTGGCGCCATGTCAAGGTCACCGATCGCCATACCGCCGTGGATTACGCTCACGTCTTGAAAGACTTGGCCGACATCCACTTCGCACATGCCAAAACCATCGTTCTGGTCCAAGACAATCTCAGCATCCACAGTAAGGCTTCACTCTACGAAGCTTTTCCAGCCGTCGAAGCCAGGCGCCTGGTCGAGCGCTTCGAATGGCACTACACTCCAAAACACGGAAGCTGGCTCGATCTGGCCGAGTCCGAACTCAGCGTCCTAACATGCCAGTGCCTCGATCGCCGTATTCCCGACAAACAAACACTCATCGACGAAATCGCCGCCTGGGAGCACGACCGCAATGCCAACCACACCAAAGCCGATTGGCAATTCACCACGAAAAATGCCCGCATCAAACTCAAGCATCTATACCCTTCAATCTGACTGAATCAGGCGACTAGTGCGTTTTGGTTGCCGAGCGAGATTTGACCTGCCGGCGTTGCTCGGGTGCCAATCCCTATTCCTTGTTGCACTTCTTCTCGATAACGCGGGTCTCGGCCGTGTTCTTGAAATTGCTACCGGCCGGGATAAGCGCGCCCCCCGCAATGAGAATGTCGACCTGCGTCCACGAACCGTCGGCATTCTTTTTGAAAGCATCGCAGGATACTTCAGCGAGGCCCGCGGGATATGAACTGATAGTGTAGGTTGCGGCTCTCGCGGTGAATGACATCATCAGCAAAGTCGCGGCGATTATTACGAGCGTGCTCACCGGGTCTCTCCAAGCAGCATTGCCGATAGCTTGGCGCCGTTGGCTGCTATGCGCCGGGCTTTGTCACGACTTCGATCAGGCAAGGTCGAATTTGGCCCCCAACTCTCTGGCGAATCTAAAGGCACCCTCGGGCGCGGATCGTGGTCCGTTCATCGTGAAGGCGGCGTCCCAATTTGGTTGTTCACGTGGTCGCGCCGGGGATGTGATCGCGACATCCTCAATATCGTGCCATTCGGGATGCTGCCTAAGTTCGCGCATGATCAGAGCCTTCAACTCGGCGGCGCTTTTCTTTTCCTTCATGCTCTTCTTTTCCTTCATCATGAGCGGTCCCGATATATCGGCCGAACCGCAGAGGCAGGATCAGATGCAGTGAGCATCAACATACGCAGTGGCAGCGCCAGCCGGGCAATCGGATCTCACGTGCTGCCGATAAAAAGGCCCGGCGATTCCACCGGGCCCCAATTTCTACGCGCCGCAAAAGCGAAAGGGCCTACTTCTGCTGCTCGGCCGGCTTCTGAGCGGGCTTCGGCGGATTGGTCTGGTTCTGTTGCGGGTTAGCCGGGGTATTGGGCTTCTGGTCGCCGGAAGCGGAGCCTGGAACATTGGTCATAGCAATTTCCTTTCACGAAATACTTGAAAAGCATTTTTCAGGTACATCTTAAAGCTGGCGCCTGGATCCGCGAATACAAGGGCGACGCACAGCTGTATTTGTGGAACTTTACTATTAAGAGGTTCACGCGGGCGCTGCTGGTGCGGATTGCCGAATAGACCACAATGGATAGCGGCGCGCGGCGAATTCTCGAATGCCGGCCACTGAAGAGCATTCGAAGAGCGCGGGCCGGATGCGGCATTCACGCGGCGAGCCTTGAAGCGCCCCGGCGATCGGCGATCGGTGTATTTTTCGATGCTCCCACGGCCAAATTATTGCACACATTTATTTTGACCTAAGAGCCGATGAATCAACACACGTTCTCCCTCCTGGCCGCCGACGAACCGCCTCCGGTCTCCGTGCAAAACGCGGGCGGCGGCTCGCCTCTCCTGCTGGTCGCAGATCATGCCGGCGTCGCAAGCCCGC
>DATHMO010000141.1:0-23941 GCA_035486995.1 Bryobacteraceae bacterium | reverse complement strand
ATCGACTACTACGGGTTGCCCCAAACGTGGCCAGGAAGAGAACGAGCCCAGAGTCTGAGAAGCGTACCAGAAAAAGCGCTCTGGGTGGAGAACGCTTTGCAGGGCGACGTCGTTACAGAGATGGGCAATCGCTTCGACTCTCAACGCTTCGTGCCCTTCGTTGTGATGCACGAGTTCGAAGGACTACTCTTTAGCGATTGTTCCGCATTCAGCCAGGGCATTGGCCGTCCCGATCTTGAGGTCAGTCTCCGAGAGATCCGAGATAACTTTCCGACGCCAGAAGAAATTAATGATTCGCCCCTTACCGCGCCTTCCAAAAGGGTAGAGGGCCTCCTGCCTGGTTACGAGAAACCGTTACTCGGCGTCCTTGCCGTGTTGGAAATTGGTTTGTCGCGCATTCGGCAAGAGTGTCCGCATTTCGATCGCTGGATTCAGCGACTTGAATCTCTCGCGCATTGATACACCGGTTGTACTGGCATAATATGTTCTTGATTCGAATTGTCTGCCTGTTCGCCGTGCTTTGCATGGCCGCGTGCGACCGTCTTCCGGACAGCTATCCGCCGCCCGAACAGCGCCCGCCAGTGGAGCGCATCACGCCCGGGCCCGATGCCATGATGGTGTCCATGCAAGGCTCAGACGCCGCCTTGGCCATCGTCAAAGACATTTACCCCAACATCAATGGCATCCAGTGGCGCTGGACCAAGCAGCAGCCAACCGTTCGCATATTGGTGCTTTCCACCGCCGGCATCAAGTACTCGGCGGACTTCGCGCTGTGGGACGACGCCTTCAAAATCACCGGGCCGCTGGAACTTTCGTTCCTGGTGAACGGCAAGCTGCTCGACAAAGTCCGCTACACCACGTCCGGCAACAAGCATTTCGAAAAGCTCGTGCCTTCCGGTTGGCTCATCGGCAACACCGATGCCACGCTGGCGCTGGCGGTCGACAAACTGTACACGGCCCCGGCCGATGGAGCCCAATTTGGCGTAATCCTGGTGCGCATCGGGCTAAAGCCATGATCCATGTGATCCCGATTCTGTTCGGGGCGCTGTTCACTGTAGCTACGGCCTGGTCGCTCGGAATGCTGCTATTGCGCAAGCGCGCCGTCTCGCTGTACGCGTGGGAGCGGCGGCTGCTCGCATTTATTCTTGGATCGGCGTGCCTCAGCGAAATCATGTTTGCGCTCGCCGCGGCCAAGCTGGTGCATCGCGGCGTTCTTGTGGCCCTGGGTCTCGGCGTGATTGCCTACACAATCTATTCCGGTGCGTTCCGTGCCGCTGGAAAAGCATTCGAACCTCTCGCGCCGCTATGGCGCTGGCTCTTTATAGCCACGTTCGCCGCTTTCACTTGGTATTCGTTCTTCAACGCGCTCGCGCCCGAACACAGCTCGGACGGCATGGCGTATCACTTGAGTGAGGTATTTATCTACAGCCGCGCGCATGGCTTCCCGCGCATCACCACCAATGTCTATTTCAATCTTTCGCAGGGCATCGAGCTGCTCTACTTGTTCGCCTTCGATTTCGGCAGACACTCGGCGGCTACGCTCGTTCACTACGCTTTCCTGATCGCACTCGTCTTCCTGGTGTTGTGCTACGGGCGACGCATCGGACGGCCGGCGGTGGGTGTCGCTGGAGCCATCTTCACCTACACCTGTCCAATAATGCTCCGCGATGCCACCACCGCCTATATCGACGTCGCGCTGCCTGCCGTTCTGTTCGCGCTGTTCTATCTGCTGCAGCTCTGGGATGAGAATCGCGACCCAGGATTTCTGCTACCCATCGGCATTCTCGCCGGTTTCGGTTACGCGGTGAAATATACCGCGTTCCTGGCGGTGCCGTACGCTGTAGGCTTTGTGGCCTGGAAGCTTTGGCGTGCGCGGAAGCCGCTGCTCGGTCCAGTGCTCATCGTCGCGCTCTTGGCCGCCGTGATGGTTCTGCCTTGGATGCTCAAGAACTGGGTTGAAGTCGCGAATCCTCTGTCGCCGCTCGCGAACCGCATCTTCCCCAATCCCTACGTGCATATCTCATTTGAGGATTCCTGGCGGGCGTATCTCGGCAATTACGGTCTTACCAGCCGTTGGCAGATTCCGCTGGAGGCGACCGTGAAGGGCGGTACGCTGGCGGGCTTTCTGGGCCCTTTTTTCCTGCTGACGCCGCTCGCTCTGCTCGCTCTGCGCTTCCGCGAGGGCCGCCAACTGCTGTTTGCCGGCCTGTTGTTCGTCTGCACGTACTTCAACAATATCGGAACGCGCTTCCTGATTCCGATGGTCCCGTTCGTTTCTCTCGCTCTAGCCTTGGCGATTGCGAATCTTCCCTGGCTGCTCTTGGCGCTGGTGATCGCGAACATTGTCGCATGCTGGCCGGGCATGTACCTGGAATATTGCGATGGCGGAGCGTGGCGGCTGGATGATGTGCCGATCGCGGCCGCGCTGCGCTTGCAACCGGAGGACGAATACCTGAGCCAGGATCCCGATTACCGGATAGCGCGCATGATCTCGAGCGTCGTGCCGTCCAGCGGCCGGATCTTTTCCATCGGAATCGCGGGCCAGTCCTACCTTCAGGCAGAGGCCCTGACCGGTTATCAGGGCGGCCCGAATGAAATCATGCAGGACATCCTTTGGACGCCGATCGCGCTGGGCTTCCAGCCGACGCGTATCCTGAAGTTCGATTTTCCCGAGCGCAAGTATCGCAAGCTCCGCGTGGTCCTTCAAGGCAGCGAACCTCGCGACCAATGGTCGATATCCGAGATTCGCGTTTTTGATGGCGCCACCGAGCTGCAGCGCGATTCTTCCTGGCGGCTCACCGCGCATCCCAATCCATGGGATGTTCAACTGGCCTTCGACAATAGTCCGGTGACGCGCTGGAAGAGTTGGGAACCGGCTGCTCCGGGTATGTACGTGGAAATGGACTTCGGCCGGCCGCAGCCCGCCAGCTCGGTGGTCGTCGAATCCAGTTGGGACAACATCAATACCAAGATTGCGCTCGAAGCCCTGGGAGCGGATGGCCAGTGGACTACGATTTCTAACCATCCCATGATGACCCCGCGCCTGATCAACGCCAGCCTCCGGATGGCTGCCACGGCCGAACTGAAAGCCCGAGGCATCCGTTACATCTTTATCCGGCCCGGCGACTATGGCGCCGATGATTTCGCCAAATATTCCACTGCCTGGGGATTGACCCTGGCCGGTGAAGCGAACGATTCGCGGGTCTATCGGATCCGCTAATGGCTCTCATGCCCCAATACTTCCTGGGTGTCGACGGCGGCCAATCCAGCACCACCGCGATTATCGGCGACGACAGCGGTCGCGTGCTCGGGGTCGGTCGAGGCGGTCCGTCCAACCACGCCGGCGCGGCAGAAGGACAGGCGAAGTTCGTCGACGCCATCCGGGCGTCAGTCGGCGCAGCGTGCAGGCAGGCCGGATTGGAAGCTTGGGTTCGTTTTTTCAGTTCCTGTCTCGGCTTCAGCGGGGGCGGTTCGGTCGACAAGCAACTGCTGCTGGATCAGATACTTACGAGCGAGCATCTGCTCCTGACCGACGACGCCACTATCGCGCTCTCCGGCGCGCTCGCGGGCGACCCGGGCATTGTGGTCATCGCCGGCACGGGTTCCATCGCGTTTGGACGCAACGCCCAGGGAAGAACGGCTCGCGCCGGAGGCTGGGGTTATCTATTTGGAGACGAAGGCGGAGCATTCTGGATCGCTCGTGAAGCCTTGCGAGCAGGGCTGCGTTGGGAAGAAGGCTGGGGATCGCCAACCGCCTTGCGGGCGATCTTGCTGGATGCTACCCGGGCCCGCAATATGAATGACTTGATGCATCGCTGCTATACGCCTGAATTCCCACGGCCGCGCATCGCCAGCCTTGCATTACAAGTAAATTACGCCGCCGACGCCGGGGATCCCGTCGCGCGCCAGATCCTCCGTGACGCCGCCCAGGAACTTGCCGCACTGGCCCGCGCCATCCGCAGCCAGCTGTTTGACGTCTCCGAACCCGTTCCATGCGCCTACGTTGGAGGAGTTTTCCACAGCCGGGGTTTGCGGAGAGACTTTCAGGAGGCGGCGGAGCGCGAACCGGGATTATTGGCGACTGATCCCGTTCACGATCCCGCGGTGGGAGCATTACTGGAAGCTTATCGAGTCGTGGGGACAATTCCTTACGGAATCCGTCAGCCGTTTGTAGTACGACGACTAGGGTGAGTTTTGTTTAAATGCCGCTCTCGATGTGCGATAAGCCTGGAGGGCGAACGCTGGCATGGCTTGGTCTTGGCACAATCGGAAGAAGACGGAAGGGGTGCCGGGAGGGGCCGGTCTATCGGGCGGGGATGTTCCACCGCAACCGCCGCTGCTTGAATCCGTCGCAGCCGGGCCGATTACGACCGATGAGATGATTGTGAGCCCGCACGTGAAGAATCGGGAAGATCGCGACGATATTGCGGTCCGCGCGCATTGTTTGCGCGTGGCCACCTGGTCCAGCGAACTGGCAGGGGCGATCGGGCTTTCCGAATCCGAGCGCAAGCTAGTGGAGCAAGCCGCTATCTCGCATCACTTTCCGGAGATTCTGATGGATAATGGCGCGCACGCCCGCCTGCTTGCAGAAATGCATCTGGAGACGTCCGGAGAGCAGGCGCTGGTTTCAAGCGATGTGCGCGCGGTGCTGGAAACGCTGTGGGGACGCCGGCCCATTTCCGATGCCGCCATGGGGAAGATCGTGGCGGTGCTCGAGATTAGCGACGACTTCGACCAATACTTCGAGTCGCAGCCGTTGTTCGATGAGACTGACCCGCCCGATGAATGCGCCAATTCGTCGGTCGAAGCCATGATGTCGTACTTGCAGGTGACCAGCCGCGCCGATGTCACCCGCGTGATTGAACGATTGCCCGTGTTCCCGCGCGCCGCGCGCGAGGTGGTGCGGCAGGTGACGAATCCGGACGCCGGTCCGCGCGAATTGGCGGCGGTTTGTTCCCTCGACCCGGTGCTGGCCGGCCGGCTGATCCAGATCGCGAACTCTGCATTTTACAGCCCTCGTTTGCCGATCGGAACCATCGTACACGCGGTTTCCTTCATTGGAACCGAGACCGCCCGCCGGGTGCTTCTTGCCGCTGCCCTACGTGGTAACTTCGCCTCTCCGCAATCGCATCACATTTGGAATCACAGCCTGGATGTAGCGCAAACCGCCGAAATGCTGGCCCTGCACTGCTCCAAGAAAGTGGATCCTTCCCAGGCGTTTCTGGCGGGATTAATTCACGACATCGGCCGGCTGGCGTTCTCCATTATGCCCCCGGCGTTCCTCGAACGGTTCCATCGTCTGACGGATGGCGGATGTCCTCCGGTGGAAGTAGAGATGTGCTTGTCCGGGCGCTGTCACGGCGAAGTTGGGTCGGAAACGCTGGCGCAATGGAAATTTCCACCCGAGATCGTCGAAGCCGTTCGCTGGCATCACCAACCCGAGCGCTCGGAGCTGCCTTTAAGTTCGCTGCTTTACTTGGCCGAATTCATTACGGACTCGCAGGAGGATCTGCCATCCTTTATCCGCTTGAACACGGCGTGCCGCCAGGCAGGAATCACGATGGCCGCGCTTACCGATCTTCGCCACCAGGATTCGGGCGGGCTGGAAAGTTTGCGCTTCGCGGCCTGAGCGGCGTCTAATTGTTATTTGACGCGAATACCGGCGGCACAAGACGCGGATTACCGGCGCGCCACCCAAGCGCAGGTGGAACAGCTGCTGCGCAAGCAAAACTATCATGCACTCACACTGCCGGATGGTACCGAGATCCCGGGCCTGATACCGGTAAAAGCTCTCGAACAGCGGATCAACTCGTTCCCGATTCCCGCGTCGCTCGCCGGGCGCAGGGTGCTGGACGTGGGAGCCGCTTCGGGTTGGAATTCCTTCGAAATGGCGCGGCGCGGGGCCGATGTGATGGCGATCGACTGCGTGGATTTTGAGGAACTGCGAACCGCGAACGAGCTCTCTGGCCTGAAAATCGATTATCGAATTCTGGACGTCGATGAGCTGGATCGGGAAACCATCGGCGATTTCGACTACGTTCTCTTCTTTGGCGTTCTATATCATTTGCGGCATCCGCTGCTCGCGCTGGAAAAAATTTGTGCGCTGACGAGGGAGACGGCATTTGTCGAGTCGTTTGTCACCGATTCGCCCGATGCGCCGAGCGATGCGTGCACGCTCGAGTTCTACGAAACCGATCAATTAGGGGGGCAGATTGATAATTGGTTCGGCCCGACGGCAAAGTGTCTGGTGGCGCTGTGCCGGTCGGCTGGCTTCGTGCGGGTGAAGCTGGAGTATGTTGCGGCCGAGCGGCGCGCTGGTGTCACTTGTCATCGGCGCTGGGAAGCTGAGCCCGAGCATTCCCCCGGAGATCCCAAAGTCGCGCCGGCGTGGCTCTATTCCGCTGTGAACAACCGAACCAACGATATTCACTTCCACGCTGGAAAAGACGAATACCTTTGCATCTATTTTCGATCGGGGGAATCGCAATTGTCACCCGAGCGCATTCGCATTGAAGTGGACGGCTATGGCGTGAACGCCTTGACGGTGCATGATCTCGGTAAGGGCGATTGGCAGGCGAACTCGCGTCTGCCGCCGGGACTCGCGCCCGGCGAACACGTGGTCCGGCTGCGCACTGACGCGACGCGATTCGGCAACGAGTTTCGAATACACTTTGGAGACGCGCGCCCGGCAGAGGAGCACAAGGCGATCGAACCGCCCGAGCAGCCTGCTCCCGCGATCTTTTCGATCGAGAACAGCCTGGACCGGTCCCAAACGTTTCACGGTTATAGATCCGAGCGGCTGGTCTGCCGGTTCCGCGGTGCTTCGCGCGACCTGTTTCGCGACGCCGTGTTCGCATTGATCGACGAGGAGCCAATTCCAGTCTCGTTCCTCACGGACCTCGCGAATGGCGAGTGGCAGGCCAACATCGCAGTTCCGGAGAAGCTGGCGGCTGGAACGCACTCGATCCGGATTCGGACAAACGCGAGCGCCTGGAGCGAACCGGCGGAGTTTTTCTTCGCTTAACGGACTCCCGTGCACGTATTGTTCGCGATCTTGTTTAGTGCCAAACTCACGCCCGGACCTGCGCCGACACACCATTTGTCCATGCCAAATCCGCTGATCTGGTTGTGTTCGATGACGTTCGATTGTGTATCGGCGGGACGGGCTGCGTGACTGGCGAAATAAATTCCGCTGCGTAGCATGGCGGGCTCGTCGGCAGCGTAGGCGCATATCGCGATGTGCATGTCGCCGGTGCAGTGATTCCGATTGATATCGATGAAGCGGTTGCCCGTGATCTGGTGCCCGCGGCCGATGAGATAGACGCCACCATAGCCGAAGCCCTGGATGAGGTTGCCCTTCACGATCACATTCTCTGAGTGCATGTCCGGGTTCGAATTTCCGAACACGATGCCTTCGTGCGACAGCGGGTACGCCTCGCGCAACTTTAAATTGACGCAGGAGTTGTCGAGAACCTGGCCGTCGTGAAAGCCGTCGAGATCGATGCACTGCCCGTCGACATCCTCGAAGCGATTGCCCGAATAGACGGAGCCTGACACATCGCCCGCCGTATCGATCGCCACCGGCGTCGCGCCACCGGGAAGATCCGCCTCGGCCGGGGGGAATCCGATATCGCTGCCGTAATTGTTCAGCACTTGCACATGCGTGGCGTGGCCCAGTTGGATGGCGTCGCGGGGCGTGCCGCGAATCTCGTTTTGCGCGATGACGCCGTCGCGATTGACGGGCGACCGGTAGTTGGAATGCGTCCATATGCCGTTCCCGCGAATGCGATGGAGCTTGCAAAAGCGGACGTCGAAGTCGGTTGTGCCTTGTTCCAGCAGGATGCCGCCGGTGGTGTTGCTGTGGCCTTGGGCGTTCAGCGTGCCCGAGTCCTGAATGGTCACGTGGTCAATTGCGACGCCCGAACAGTGGCTGACGAGGACGGGAAAGCCGCCGATCTCTTGGAACGAAATATCGCGGATGACGATCTTCTGCGAGTCTCTGAAGATCACACCATTGGCATCGTAATAATTCGCGAAAGTGACATCGGACGGAGGCAGGTACTTAGCAGTAGACAGAGCAGCACGGTTGCCGATGATCTTCAGGCCGGACACGCTGACGTTTGAAACCCCATTGCCGAGGATGGCGGCCGCGCCCTGAAAATCTGCGGCCAGGCGAAGGATCGAGCCGGACTGATCGCCTTGAACGTCGATATCGTGAGCGCCAGGCGCGAGCTCTAAAGGTGCATGCAGATCGATGGTGCCCGCCGGGAGTTGAATACGCCCCGACGTTTGCCGAAATGCCGCCCGCAGAGCTTGTTCGGGGCTGGAACGATGGCAGCCAAGCATTGTGGCCCAGGCGGCGAGAAGCATGGCCAGGCTGGCCCGGAGCAGCGTCACGACGTGTGAGAAGTCCTCATCGGCTTATGATAAGCCCTTCGGGTCTGTAATAATCGTTAAGTGGGTGACGAGCGCAGTGTATTGTTCGACCTGATCCGGCGCGGCCGGAGGCGCCAGCTCTCGCATCTTCTGATCCACGCTGTTTCTTTTGCCGCCGTGATTGCGCTCGGGGCCGCGATCCTGCTGCTCATCGTCGGCGCGCAAATCCTTAGCTGGTATTGGCTGGCCGTGCTGTTTGTCGCTGGCCTGGGCGCGGGCGCCTATCGCTTGCGCGGGAGCCTGCTCACACCGTATGAGATGGCACAATCCATCGACCAACGGCTTGGCTTGAAGGACGCACTGTCCACCGCTTTTTACTTCCGTGAGCGCCCGGACGATCGCACAGACCCCCGCGACTTTGTCCAGGCCCAGCGCAAGCAGGCCGAGGAGGTGGCTAGAACGGCTGACATCGAACGCGGCATGCCGTTCCTTTTGCCCCGCTCTGCATACATCAATTTGGCTCTGGTGGCCGTCGCGCTGGGGATGTTCGGGCTGCGCTACGGTATCAAACGCAGTCTTGACCTGGGTTCGCCGCTGGTCCGCATCAACCTGGATGGATTCTTCGGTTCGCCCAAAATTGCCGATGCGCGCGAGCATGGAAAGCATCCCGGCGCTGGCGATGGCCGCGATTCCGACGCCCCTAAGGACCCTTGGGATTCTAAAACCAACGATCGTGATCCCGCCACCGATGCCGCGCTGCAATCCGCCGAAGATCCCAACGCCAATAACGGAAACACGGCGCCGGACGGCTCCGCGAAAGCCGATGCCAAGGCCACACAGCAGCTCCCGGAGGGAGACAATCCGCTCGATTCGGGCGAAAAAGGTGACCCTTCGTCCGCAAGAGATGCAGGCGCCAACGCGACGCCGGGCTCCGATTCCAAGCCTGGTGAGCAAAACGGCTCCAAGGACGCCAAGGATTCGAGCCAATCCGGGAACTCGGCTGAAAATTCCAGTCTGGCTGGCAAGCTGCGCGACGCGATTTCGAATCTGCTGGCGAAGATGAAGCCGCAGTCCAAGCAAGGCGGCGGAAAACCGAACGATTCGTCGCAGTCGGCGAGTTCAAAGTCTTCGCAGCAAGGCGAAAAACAGGAAGGCGATCCCAAGTCGCCCGGCCAGGAACAGGCTGACGCCAGCGCCAATTCGCAGTCGGAAGGTGAGCAGCAGCAAGGCGGAACGCAGCAGGCTTCGCAAGGCAAGAGCGATGGGCGCAGCAACAATCAGCCGAACTCGCCCGACGGCAAGAGCGGCATCGGCAAGCAGGACGGCGACAAGGCCGCTCGCGAGGCAGCCGAGTTGGCCGCGATGGGAAAGCTCAGCGAGATTATCGGCAAGCGGGCCGCCAACATCACCGGCGAAGTGATGGTGGAGGTTTCATCAGGCAAGCAGCAGTTGAAGACACAGTATTCCGACCACAACGGCTCGCACGCCGAGGCTGGAGGCGAAATCAATCGCGATGAAGTGCCGCTGGCGTATCAGCAATACGTGCAGCAATATTTCGCGCAGATGCGCAAGCAGCCCGCGGCGAAGAGCAAGGCCGCGCCGGATGCAAAGCCTGCCGCGTCTGGGGAGACCAAGACGAAGCCGGCACCGGCGAGTTTGCAGTAGGCTTTAGCTGATTGACTCAACAGTTGACCGACGGCCAGTGGTGGAAAGACGAGTTCGATCTTTCCGCGCTCACTTATCCGCAGTTCCTGGCTTTCTTCTTCGACAGGCCAATTGTTGGGGACGAGAACGAGTACGATCTCTTTCGCTCCGGCATTGACAGATTTGTTGCATCTAATCCCGTGGCTGTCGTGGCTCACGTCCGGGCGATGTGCTGCAACTTTTCCGACCTGACGAAGGTCTACTCGCACGAGCAACTGGATCAGGGCTTGTGGGCGGTGTTCGGCGCTGGCATCAGTTGCGAACGATTTCTTTTCGATCCTGCAGTGGATCTCAGATTGCGAGTCGATTGTATCGAGTCCATGTACCTGCCGTTTCGGGACGTAGTCGCGCGCGCCACCATCGATAAACGGGACTCGTTTTATTGGATGTGGTGGGATATGATCCTCCACTCGTTCTGGCACGAGGCGGACAAATTCGATTACGCAAGTATTTCGGGAGGCAGCAAACAAATACTGGAGACTATGCGTCAAAGAGCGCTTGAATTCGATTACGCGGGTCTTTCAGAAGAAAATAAACAAATCCTGGAGGCGATGTATCAAACATTGCTAAAAACCCTCGTGCTGGAACATCCGGTTTGTCAGTGGAGCGCGCTGCATGGATTGGGGCACTTGCATCATCCGCTAGGCCCAGAGATCGTGCAAGGCTACTTGGACGTCCACCAGGGTGAACTCAGCAAAGAAGACGTGCAGTGGATTGAAGCGTGTCGTGACGGTCAGATAGCCTGATCACTTCTTGTCTTTGGTTTGCGCGATCATTTGCGCCAGATAATTCACCACTTGCGCTTCGTCGCGAGCCACTTCATAATACGCGGCGCGTAATAGCTGATCTTTGCGATTGATCAAGGTCTCGCGAATATTCTGCTGCACCCGAGGGTCGGTCAATTCCCGCTGGCCGGCTGGTTCGCGCGAATAGATCTTGAACACGCGATAGCCCTCGGGCGTCTTCACCACCGGCGTCACCTGGCCTGGGGGCGCGGTTTGAATCGCGGCGCGCAGCTCCGGATTCGCCTTCTCGAGCGCCGACGCCGGCACAAATCCCAGATCGCCTCCGTTGGGCGCTGACGTTGGATCCTCGGAGAAATTTTGCGCCAGCATCGCGAAATCGTCGCCCTGTTTGAGCCGCGCCACGATCATGTCCATCTTCTTGCGCGCCTGATCCTCGTTCTGCGCCTTGTCGTTTTTCAGATTCCGAACGTTGGGGTCGGGCATTGGCGTCACGAAAATCTGCGCGAGGTGCACCTGCGGCTCGGGAAAATTGAAGCTGCTCTTGTTGGCGTTGTAGAAATCGGTGACATCCTTGTCGGAGATCGAAATGTGCGACGTGATCTCTTTGTTCAGCAGCTTTGTCATGCTGAGGTCGCGTTTAAGCTGCGCCTTCATGTCGTCGGTGCTCATCTTGCGCGCCGCCAATTGCTTTTGAAACTCTTCCTGCGTGTAGGGCGCTTTGAGCTCGGCGAACCGCGACTCCACGTCGGCGTCGGTCGCCATCAAACCTAGCTTCTCGGCCCGCTGCAGCATGATCTCGTTGTCCACCAGGGTGCGCAGCACTTCCAACTTCTGGATCATCATCTGGTCGTCACTCGGGCGCTCGCTGGAAGACATGAACTGCGCTTGATACTGCTTGTCAAGGTCGGCGTAGGTGATGAGGCGCCCGTTCACGGTAGCCGCGACATTGTCCGGAACTGCGTGCCTGCATCCGTACGAACATGCGCACAAAATGAGCACGGCGCTGGAGAACGCGGGAAGGGGACGGAGCATTCGGTAGATGCTTTCATTCTACAGGCTCCTGCTACAATCGCGCGCATGGGTGTTCTGGGCCGGTTGCTCGCCGCCGCGCTGGCGCTGATTGCGCTGGCGGCCGGTGATTCGCCCAGGAACGATTTCCGGTTCGCCATTCTGGGCGACCGCACGGGCGATGCGCAGCCCGGAGTTTATGAACGCACTTGGAGCGAAGTAGATGCGTCCCGCCCCGACTTTGTGATCAATGTCGGCGACACCATTCAAGGCGGTAATGACGCTACGGCCGTATCAGAATGGAACGCTTTACGCCCGCTTTGGCGCGGCTATCGCGAACGCATGTACTTCACGCCGGGCAATCACGACATTTGGTCGCCTGCGTCGCGCAACATTTACGAACAACAGACCGGGCACCCGGCGTTTTATAGCTTCAATTATCAAAACGCGCACTTCACCGTGCTCGATAACAGCCAGGCATCGGACCTGAGCCTGATCCTGGACGATCGGCAGATGCAATTTCTCGCGCGCGATCTGGAGCAAAACCGCGATCGCGATCCCAAGTTCATCTTCTTCCACAAACCCTTCTGGCTGGTGTCGGTGAAGTTTCAAAACAGCCAGTTTCCTTTTCATCAGCTGATGCGGAAATATGGCGTGCGTTATGTGGTGAGCGGCCACGGACACCAGTACGTCCACGCCGTGTTAGACGATGTGGTTTATCTCGAAGCGCCCAGTTCGGGAGGCAAGTTGAAGGGCCAAGGATACTCGCAAGGATGGTTTTACGGCCACATGATGGTCGCGGTGAAAGGCTCAAAAGTGGATGTAACTGTGAACGAAATTGGTCCGCCTTTTGGCCAGGGCCGGAGTATTACGGAAGCTACGGCCGCCCCTCGCTCGAAGGCGGCACCAGTCCTTTGATTCGCAGAAATGCGCCGATAATCCCGTACATTTCGTTGTCGTGCGCAATGTTCCAATTCAGCAGCCCCAGTTTGGTCATGTCCCAGCGGAACCATTTCACCGGCGCGATGCCGGCCGCGTCCGTCATGGATGCGTACACAGGATCGCAATAAGCGAACGACGCTTTGAGAGACGCCACCAGGTCGCCTTTGGCGGTTTTGGGAGGCGAAAACTTCGCGTTGGCAGTGGTCTTCTCGCCGGTCACGACTTGGCACATCAGCAATTGCGCATCGGCTAGGTGCGCGATCATCTCGCCAAACGTACGCACTTGCGGAACGGTGCGAAACGAGTAGTCTTCGGCCGGCATTCGATCGGCGGCTTTGAGCAAGCTGTCCTTCACCAGCGCGTAACTCTGGCGGGCGTCCGAACTGATGGGGTTGCTCTGTGCGTTGGATTGCGCGGGGAGCGCTGCCACGCAAATGAATGCGAACGCAAGCGTCCGATAAAAATTCACGTTCGTAATCGCTTCCCCACTTCCGTCAGCGATGCCGCCGCATCCGCGATCACTTTCTCCGGATCGAGCGAGGTCAGCTTTCCTCCGCGCTTCAGAATCCGGCCGTCGACCACGACCGTATCCACATCCGCCTCCTCGGCCGCTTCCACCAGCATGTGCGCGGGATCCGTGAAGACGCCCATGTCCAGCCCATCGGTCCGCACCATGATGACGTCCGCGCGTTTGCCGGGCACGAGCGATCCGATCTGGCTGTCCAACCCCAGCGCCCGCGCGCCATCGATAGTGCCCATTTCGAGCGCCCGCCGCGCCGTGAGCTTAAATTCGTTGAACGCCTTGGCATTCTCCGCGTTCCTCATCAGCTTCAAAACGCCGAAGAAATTGGCGCTGCCGGTGAGGGGCACGGTATCGAGCGATACGCAGACCAGGATGCCGGCGTCCATGAAGTCGCAGGCCTTGGTCGCGCCGTAGCCGATGCGCAATTCCGAGCCCGGCGAAACGCTGATAGGCGAACCTGCGGCGGCGACCAATTTCATCTCGGCGGGCGAAGTGGCCAGCATGTGAATCAGCAGGACGTCTTTGCCGAGAAAATTCCCGGCCGCCAGCGCTTCCACATCCCCGGCTGGAGTGTTCTCTCGCGACGCCCAATGTGTAGCCATCGGGATGCCCAAGCGCCGCGCAGTCTCGAATTCCTTGCGCGCTATATCGAGGTTCTCAGGCGACTTCGCGGCGGCTGGCCCCACCGGAATCCCGCCCCAAGCGAATCCCAGCGATATCAAACCATCGTTGGAATATTTGCTCCAGTCGCGATGCATGGCTTCCACATCCGCCATGTCGATGTGTTTGTCCGGCGGCATCCCGCGATACGGGCCATAGGACCAGCGGCAGCGCACGCCAGTTTCCGAGACCGCGCGAATGTCGTACACCGCGTGATCGTGGCTGCGCACGTTGTGGCAATTGTTGCCCACGGTCGTCAATCCGGTGTTGATGGCCTCCGCGGCAGCCAGCTTGGTGGATCGATACATATCGATCGGCTCCATGGCCTTGCCATAGCGCGTGGTCACCGGGAAGTAGCCGTCCTCGGTCTTGTCGCCCGCCATAGACCGCAAATACGTGGTCCACATGTGCCAGTGCGTGTCGACGAGCCCGGGCAGCACGATGCATCGCCGGCCGTCGATCACAGCGGCGCCTGGAGCTTTCAGATCCTTGCCGACCGCGGCGATCACGCCATTTTTCACGTGAACGCTGCCGCCCGCGATATCACCGGCGGTCCGATCCATGGTCATCACATACGCGTCGCGAATGATGAACTCGCCGCGCGCGGGGAGAGGTCTCGGGCTCGCTGCGCCCGCTTGCTGCGCGTGGAGGATTGCGGTCTTCGAAACACCGAACGCAACCGCGCCGGTCGAGATCAGCTTCTGAATGAAGTCGCGACGTTGCATGTCATTTCCCCACCAGGTGTTCCAGATCTTTGTTGTTTTCATTGCAGACGTATTCGAGCAGGTCCGTATCAGGCTGCAAGTTGACCGGTAGCTTTACGTTCCACGGTTTGGTGTAAGCCTTCGAATCGTCAATCGTGATCAGAATATCCATGTGCCCGAAATCTTTTCGCCGAAAACGTTCGGTCACGTGCAGGGCGTCGGTGGCGGGACGGCCGTCATTATCCAGCCAGCCATGGTCGTTGAAGCCGGAAGTCTCAACCACAAAGTCGTCTCCATCCCAGCGGCCTATCGAGTAGCCCTGCCATGTGGGATTCGGATCTTTGGGAAGCTCGCGGCCATCGGTGAATATCTGGCGATAGCTGTGCACGGCTTCGTACATGATCACTACCATCTTGTCGCCGTAAACAATCTTGAACGGGTAGGGGACTGCGTCCGACCGCGGTACTCCGCCCGGGATGCAGTTGCCCGTCGGATCCTCCCGGCTTTCGGTATCGCGCCGATGCTTGAACAGCGCTGCCGCCCAGGGCTGGAACGGTGCGTCGCCGGGTTTGAAATCTGAGGCGAGGTTGCCAATGTAGGGCGGCGAGGGTTTCCAGACCCCACGAATGTCGGGCTTGCCATCGTGAGTCTTGGGCGCGGGCGCGGAAAGATCCGCCGTCCCATCGGGCTTACGCGGGGTGCCCGGCGTTTTAATATTGATCCACTGCGCGGACGCGACGGTGGACAATCCGAAAACTAAGATCGCCGCAAATACACCACTCTTCACGCGTATCAGTATACACGCGCGAGGTGCAGGATGGTGACTACTTCGTCGTCGGAGTGATTGGCCCGGCCGGCACGCCCGGAGCCGCCGTCACACGCTCCTGATTCGCAATTGCGACGCGAGTCTTGGCGGCCTTATAGTCGGTCACTAGCCGCTTCGCTATCTTGTCGGCCACGTCGGTGCTGGCGCCCATAAACTTCGCGCCCATGCTTTCTGCCGTGGCGGACCAGATCACATCGCCGTCCTTGGCCACCAGCCGGACTGTGGCGATGGCCTCGTGCTTCCGCTCTTCTTTCCGCGCACTTTCGTTTTCGCCGATCGTCAAACCGCCCGAGTGATTGCTGCTGCTGCTCGAGTAATTCCGCAGCCCCTCGGAGCTGCCGGCACCGAACTGAGTATGCGCGTTGATGCCGTCCGACGATTGGAAGGTGTCGGTGAAGGTTTCATCGTCGCCGGCACCCTTCAGTACTGCGTCGGCCTTGTCTTCGTCTTCGGTGATGATGAACTGTTTGGAATTATGCAGGCTGGTCATGAGAAGGTCGCGAATCTGAAGCGCATCGTCGCCGCCGGTCAGCACCGCGATATAAATTCGGCGCACCTTGCTCAATTGCTGCGCGGCCTCGTCTTCGGGCGTTTGCTCCATGAAAGGCGTGAAAAACAAGATGGCGCAAAGAATCCACGGCATGGCTCACCCCTTGCCGCTCTTGCGAGCGTCGTCGTCCTGAAATTCAACTTTGCGGCCGGTGCGCGCTTCCAGGCTCACCAACATCGCGCGGATATCGTCCTTGCTGACCTTGAAGATCATGGCCTGCTGATGATCGTCCTCGTCTGAGTACCCCACTGTGAGAAAGTGCTGGCGCTTCTTGGCCAGTAGAAATAGGGGCGAAATCAGCACCGCGGCAAGATAGCGGCGATCCACCTTCTCGCCATATTCCACTAGGTTTATCTTGGCGTATGGAACGCGCCAGCTCGCTTTGCCGGAATAAAACACAAAGAACTCGGCGTCCACGGCTTGCAAGGTCCCATGACAGCCGCCTGGAATTTGCGTGATGGTGCCACCGACGTATTCGGCGTGCCCGCCCAAAGAGTGCGCTGGAAGAGCGGGGCCCAGCAGCGCGGCCAATACGGAAAGCGCGGCGAGTTTCTTGGGTGTCATACTGAAGCTTAGTAGCCCGATCCGCTGGAAACTCTCGCCGATGTTTGCCATGGACCAAAACAAGACCCAAGAGGAACGTGTCCTCACGGCCGACGATGCCGGCACGGGTGTGATCGTGAGCCCTGACACGCGCCGGACCAATCGTGTGCCGCCAGGCCAGACCCGCACCAAGAAGTGGCCGATTCTGGATGCCAACGGCGCGCCGCCCATTTCGCTCGACAGATGGAAATTTGCACTCTCCGGGCTTGTTGCGCATCCAATGGAATGGAGTTGGCAGCAGTTTCAGGAACTGCCGCGCGTCAAAGTGTTTTCAGATTTTCACTGCGTCACGCATTGGTCGCGATTGGGCAACGTCTGGGAAGGCGTGTCCACAGGCAAACTGCTCGAATTGGCGGGCGGCGCGCTGCCGGAGGCGCAGTATGTGGTCGTGCGCGGCTATGATGCGGGGTTCACTACCAATCTGCCGCTGTCTGATTTTCTGGCCGAAGATGCGCTGGTGGCATTCCTGCACGATGGCGAGCCGCTGATCGAAGAGCACGGGGGGCCGGCGCGGCTGATTGTTCCGCAACTCTACGCCTGGAAGAGCGCGAAATGGATCGCCGGTGTCGATCTAGTCGATAAGGATAGGGCTGGTTTTTGGGAGCGCAATGGCTACCACATGCATGGCGACCCTTGGAAGGAAGAACGTTTTGGCTGGTAATGTTTTGGCGCTTGCGCGGTACGCCCAAAAAGCCGCTCCCGAATACTTCAAGCGATATCGCGAAGAGCGGCGTTGTGCCGTTCCGCCCGCGCCTTTCACCCCACATCCCAAGCGCTGGGCCGACACTGGATTGCACGCGGCTTGGCTTGGGCACAGCACGGTGCTGCTCAAGATCGACGGCTTCACCATTCTGACGGATCCGATTTTGGGCGCGCGCTGCGGGGTGCGTATGGGTCCGGTGACGGTGGGGATTCGCAGGCTGGTGGCGCCCGCACTCAGCCGCACGCAGCTGCCGCATATTGATTTGATTCTGCTATCGCACGCGCATTTCGATCATTTCGATCTGGCCACGCTGCGCGGCCTGGAACGCGCCGGCACATCCGTTGTAACGGCCAAGTTCACCAGCGATCTGCTGCGCGTCCGCCGCTATCAAAGTGTGCAGGAAGTGGGCTGGGGTGAGCGCATCCGTGTAGGCCCGCTCGCGATCGCGGGGATTCCGGTGAAACATTGGGGTGCGCGCATGCATTCCGATGTTCATCGCGGATACAACGGCTACTTGATCGAGACCCCGCGGCATCGCGTGGTATTCGGGGGCGATACGGCGTTCACGGATTCGTTCAAGTCCGTGCGAACGGGCAAGCCCGTGGACCTGGCCATTCTGCCAGTGGGCGCCTACGATCCGTGGATTCGCGTGCATTGCAATCCTGAGCAGGCCTGGCAGATGGGAGCCGATTGCGGCGCCGAGCATGTGCTGCCCGTGCATCATCAGACTTTCCGGCTCAGCCGCGAACCGTACCTGGAACCGGTAGAACGATTTCTTGCGGCGGCCGGCAACCATTCCGATCGCGTAGTCGTCACACGCATAGGTCAGGAATGGTCGCTCGCGTAACAATCCTGCTGGCATTGGGAAGCGCTGCTTTCGCGCAGGACGCCCGCGAAATCGTCAAGAAATCCGTTGAGCTCGATCAAGCCGACTGGGCCCGCATGAAAGATTACACCTGGATCGCGCGTGAAACCATTCGTGATATGGATTCGAACGGCAGCGTTAAATCCGAAAAGACCGACGAATGGGAGACCGTGGTCCTGTATGGCGAGCCCCATCGCCGCATGCTGCAGCGCGACGGTAAGGCACTCTCGGCCGACGATCAGCGCAAGGAACAAGTGAAGCTCGACAAGACGGTCGCGAAACTGGAGCGCGAAAGCCCCGAGCAACGCGCGCGCCGTGAAGCCGAATATGAAAAGCAGCGGGAGAAGGATCGCGAATTCCTGCGCGACGTTCCCGATATATTCGATTTCGCACTGCTCGGCGACGAAAAGATCGACGGGCACGACGTGTGGGTGATCTCGGCCACTCCCAAGCCCGGCGTTCATCCGAAGCACAGCGACGCCAAGCCATTGCTCAAAGTCCGAGCCAAGATGTGGATCGACAAGGCCGAGTATCAATGGGTGCGCCTGGAAGCCGAGACGACGGCGACCATTTCGTTCGGGTTATTCATTGCGCGACTGAATCCGGGCGCCAAGCTGGTATTCGAGCAGGCGCGGGTGAACGATGAGGTGTGGCTCCCCAAGCGTGAAACCGTCAGTGGCGCAGGGCGCGTGGGTTTGGTGAAAAAGATCGCCGCCGAACAGGAAGTGACCTGGAACAATTACCGCAAGTTCCAGGTGGATTCAAAAGTCGTCGCTGTCCAGTGATAGCCGCGAATCCGGTCCTTCTAGTCCAGGGAATCGCGACACTATTGCTCTAAGCAGCGAGCGTATCGGCTAACTGTTTCAGTTTGGCTTGAAATTTGGCAGGATCGGAGCCCGGTCGAAATTCGATGACCCCGGCGCGGGGCATGAAAACCACAGATCGCGAGGTTCCCTTTTCGTTTTCGATGAAGGGCGCGGACAGCTTGCGCACCACTTCGCTGGACATTTCCATAGCGTTAGCGGGCGCAGTTCCCAGGATGGCCGCAAATTGGTCCTTGGCCCAGCGGCCCACCATGGCGCCGGAAGGAAGCGTGCCTTCGAAGCGTGCCTGAAAGCTGCCCACGGCATTAGCGATGATATTGGCCGAATGACAATTCTGCAAACCATCGAAATTGCACAGTACTACCAGCAGCACGGAGAAGGACTTGTTTTGACGGATCAGTTCATCGATGCGGCTATTAACGACACGGTTGTCTACCTTTTGGCTTTCGGGCGCGGTCTCGGTTTTGGCGCGCGCAGCCTTTACTTCTTGATGAAGAAGGCGGATCTCGTCCTTGAGCTGGGCGATCGCAAGCTGATTGCTGGTGCGCATTTGGTCGATGCTCGTGGTGATTTTGGCCGTCGTGGTCTCAATCGCGCCGCGGATCTCCCGAATGTCGTCGCTGGTAGCGCTCTGTTTCAGATGTTGCAACTCGCGTTTGAGACCGGATTCCAGCAGGATCTCGCTTTCGTTTACTGAGCCGGCAAAAGCTTCCACCGCGGCAGCCGCGGCTTCGACATCCTTGCGCAGCCGTTGGACCTGATTGCGAGTCTTGTCCCAATAATCCTTGAGTTCAGCCTCGAATGCCGTTTGGACGGACTCCATTTGCCGGGCGCCGGCGTCGGCCTCCAGCTTCTCCCGCAAGGCCTGCAATTGGGCGCGGAAATGCGCCACTTGCCCGGCGTCCAGCTCGATGGCGTGCTGCGAAGAGGAGCGCAGCGCCTGGGAATAGCAACTGACAGCCGTTCGCTGGAACTCCTCCAGGCGATCCAATTCTGTAACTGTTTTGCGTAGTGAGATCAAAGGGAACCTTCAATCTCTTATCGGACGTGCACTCAGGGAGTTTAACGTTTTGAAACTTTGGCCTCCGCTCCCCAACTGCCGCGCTAAAGTTTCCTCCGCGCGCAGTCGAAGTCACGGATAGCCATCTTCCATGCGCCGAATCCCACTCGCAACCTGGGCCGCCGTGGCCGGATGCTGCGTGCTTTGGATCAGCCTCGGCTCGCGGATCGCGCCAGGCGCCCGCAATCACGACTTCTTGAATCTCTACACCGGAGCGTCGCTGGCTCTTGAGGGGAACTTCGCGCATATGCACTCGCCCGAAGTCCAATTGGATCGTGAACGGCGATTTGTGCCCGGTCTGGACGCACTGGTCCCCTTCGTTCGTCCGCCCTTCTACGCCCTCATCCTTGCGCCCCTCGCCTTATTGCCCTTCGGTGTTGCGTTTTGGGTCTGGATCGGCTTGCAGTCTGTGCTTTTGCTGGGTTGTTGGGCGTGGGCCTTCCGCCGTTGGGGCCCCGATGCGCTGATCTTCGGCGCCTTCTATCTTCCGACCGCGCTCGGCATCGCATCCGGGCAGGACTGCGTTGAGATGCTGGTTATCGCGATTGCAATCTACACGTTCGCCGCGAAGAACAAGCATTGGGCCAGCGGCGCTGCTCTCGGCCTGGGTCTGATCAAATTCCATCTTTTTCTTTTGTGGCCGCTTGCCCTTGTGATTCAAAAGCGCTGGCGCATGTTATTCGGTGCGATCGCAGCCGTTGCCGCCGAACTCCTGGTATCTCTATGGCTGGCCGGTCCGAGCGGCCTGGTAAGTTACTTCCAACTCCTTCAAAGGAAGGACATCCAGCATCTCAGCCCCTCGCCCGACCTCATGATCAATGTACACAGTCTGGCGCTGAACGTTGGCGCCGGCAGCCTGTGGATCCGCGCGTTGTTGGTGTTGATCGTGATTGCGCTGGTGTCGGCAGCCTGCTGGCGCGCTCCTTTGTGGCGCTGGATTGCCGCAGCTTCGGCCGGCTCTCTCTTAGTCGCCCCGCACGTTTATGGTTACGATGCCGGCCTTTTGCTGCTTTCGCTGTGGCTCACGATCTTCGTTTGCGTCCAGACATCCACTCGGTTGGCAGCCACGCTATTAATAACGCCAATTCCGTTCTTGATGACTTTGGCGTCGCGTCCCTGGGCCGCCACCACGCCTCTGGTGCTCCTGCTGTTTCTGGTCGCGCTCAACCGTAAAACTGGCGCGCTAAGCTCCGGGTCCGAACCCCTCCCAGACGTAGGCCGAGAAGTTCCGAGTCTTGCGGAAGCCCATCCGCTCGTATAACGCGATCGCTTCCGTATTTGCCGCCGTCACAGTCAAGGTCACCTTCTTGCAACCGTGCCGCGCCAGCGATGCGAGCGACCGCCGGATCAGCTCGTAGCCCACCCCCGTCCCACGAGCCGCGGGCGAGACGCACACCTGTGTGACGTGTCCGACGTCGGCGTGTACTAAACTCGCCAGGCAGATCCCGCTCAGGCGCCCCGTTCCCGGGTCCATCGCCACGTAAGATGCCGGCTGGAAGAACGCTCCGCATCCCGGATACTGCACGATGTTCATCAGGAACCGCCGCGCTCCGGCCGGCGACCGGTACTGATCGTTGATCTCACTATCGATGTGCCCGCGATACGCGGCCGAAATCAGCGTCGCCGCCTCGTCTTGCTTGCGTTCGGACCAGCTGTCGAACCACACCGGCGCGCTCGGACGTCCCTCGGACAAACGGCCCGCAGTCTCCGCCGAGATCTCCATGAAGTTGCGAGCGTGTGTCCGCAAATAGCGCCGCTCGGGCAGATCCATCTTGGCGCCCGTGCGCAGCATCATTAATTGCGATTCGATGCGCCGGATGTATTGCGATTTGATCAAGCCTTCCACTACGGTTCTGAGCAGGCACTCTTCGTTTTCGACGCTCAGGTAGTCTTTCATGACGTAGAGATCGCCGATAAGCCCCTTGCGCTCCTCGGCCACGTAATAGCAGTAGCCCGCGGCGTACCCGTTGATCAGCAGCGCATAGCCGTTCAGCGCCTGCATTTCGAGGAAGCGGCGGACCAAACCCGCCGATCCGCGAAAATCCCAGTCAAGCGTATCGCGCCAGACCGCGGTCTCTTCGTCGAGCAGAACGTCCAGATCCCCGGCCCGCAAATGGCGCAGCTCGACCACCCGCTTCAGTGGAGTGTCGGAAAGAGCCGCCATACGGTCAGGCTACACCTAAAACAGAATGCGTGCTAGTTGTGGGTGCTTATGTTTTGGACGTGCCGCCGGGGGGTTGGCCCGCGACGTAGCCAATGAGACCGTTCAGCTTGTCGGTGATCTCAGCGAGGTTCTCTTCGGTCCGGAGTCGAAATTTCTCTGATTGGATACGGAAGTCGACGAGTTCGCTGATGTGCTCCGACTGCCTTTTCTCGATGTGGGCCATAACGATCATGGTGTCTTGAAGCTCCTTGATCGCCGACTGCATTTGCTCACTGCTCATGGGCTTGTCCATATGGTAGCGCGGCCTGCCAACAATGTGGAGGCCACCTGGCGAAACTCTCATTAGCCGTCCCGGATGGTCGAGCGCGGCGGGACTCCCGCTAAAGGCAAAGCGGAGGCGGCGGCAACGTAACGAGCACACGCATCTCATGATTTCTGCGGACTCGCAGGTTGAACACTAGGGAACCATCGGAGGAGATCCGATAGACTCCGCTTGAGAGGTCCAGGAACTGGAATTCGCCCTTATCATTGGTCTTGGCGATTGCGATTGTTTGTGACGTTTCGGCAATCTCAAGATTGACCGTAGTGTTCTTTAATGGTCTGCCGGCCTCATCCCGCACAACTCCCGATAAGCTCGGTTTGGCTCCAGATCGAATCTTCTTGTCAAAAATTAAATGACCACTGAGCACTTGTTCGCAATTGGGGACCGCCCCAACCTCCAACACAATCCGTCCCAATGATCGTTCCCGGCTGGCCGCGACGGTCGTCGCAATGTCTCTGGTTTCGAAACCGGGAGCGCTAAATTGCAGAGTATAAAAGTCGGGGGCAAGACCAACTATGGCAAACTCCCCAGTCGCGTCAGTTTTGATCTCAAGCGATACAGGACTCACAATCGCGATAGCGGCGTTGGGTATTACCGAGCCGACGGCATCCACCACGGTACCCGTGATCCTTCCCGTGGTTTCTTGCGCGGTGATACTGGCTACTACCAGCAGCATCCCGCAGGCCAATCTTAGCCCCATACGTCTCCTCAGCATATCCCACACGCTACAATGTAATTTTCAACGGAGGCCCAATGGCTGCACTTCCCCGGCGCACTTCTGTGCCCGTCAAAATCGGCGACGTCTGGGTGGGTGGTAACCACCCCATCGTCGTCCAGTCCATGACCAATACCGACACCGCCGACACCGCCTCCACCGTCAACCAGGTCATGGCGCTGGCGCAGGCCGGATCCGAGCTCGTTCGCGTCACCGTCAACACCGAAGCCGCCGCCCAGGCCGTCCCCAAGATCGTCGACACGCTCGACAAATTCGGCGTTCGCGTCCCCATCATCGGCGACTTCCACTACAACGGCCACATCCTTCTCAAGAAATATCCCGACTGCGCCCGCGCACTCGCCAAGTACCGCATTAATCCCGGAAACGTCAACATCGGCAAGAAACACGACGATAACTTCCGCACCATGATCGAAGTCGCCATCGAGCACAATCGCCCGGTGCGCATCGGCGTCAATTGGGGCTCGCTCGACGGGGCGCTGCTCACGCGGATGATGGACGAAAACTCGGCGCTTCCCGAGCCGCTCGACGCCATGGAAGTCACCATGAACGCGATCGTCGCCAGCGGCCTCCTCGCTGCCCAGGCCGCCGAAAGCTACGGACTCGGCCGCGACAAAATTATCCTCAG
>DATHMO010000140.1:0-8483 GCA_035486995.1 Bryobacteraceae bacterium | reverse complement strand
TTTCAACAAAAGCGAGTCTCACGATGGATTAATTTGTGCAGTTGGGGGGCACCCTCTGTGAAAAGCGATGCTTCCTTACTCAAGAATCGGTGCCGCCTCGCGTTGAGACGACCTGACGCCTGAGGCAGCGCCAACGCTGCTGGACTACATGAGTCGAGCCAGGAATTAATCGCCATGGCCACCCAGCTGCTGCGACAACGGTTCAGAGCTGACTAGCCGGCACTTCTTAAAAGAGTCGCCTGAGTTGAAAGGCATTTTGGAGAGAAGGCGGCGATGTCGAAAGGCGCGCCTTGGCCCTGGTGCGACAAATACTCATAAACCAGACGACCTGTTCAGGTAGCGCGCTACTCGAGTTTAGCTAGACGATCGCGGAGTTGGCGGAGGTTTGAATCGTCGGGGTGATCTTTGATGGCAGCTTCGACCTCGCTGCGGGCCTCTATCAGCAGGCCGGACTGGGCATATGCGGCGGCCAAATCCGAATGCGATGCTCCGCGACCGAGGAGGTCGCGGACTCGATCAGCCTGCGCGGAGACCACCACGCGAAAACGAGGCGGCGTGCCCGGCGGACCAGGCAGAGTGAGTCGTACATCAGCACGGGCCGCCGTGACCTGCCATTGGTAGTTCACGCCGCGGGCCAGGTCCTGCTCCGGAGTCCACTGGTTGGTTTGAATTTCGGGGCTCTCCAGCACCAGGTCCGACGAAGCATCGTAGATTTGAACTTTGTAAGTCCATGCTGGACCCGGCTGGGATGACCAACGAAACGTCGGACGCGCGTCGATGACGGCTGTACCACGTGGCGACATTTCCGCTGCGGGCGCTGTCGCCGGTGCTCCCATCAGGGTTTGGCGCGGCGGGTTGAGGTACTGAATAAAAGCTGGTAATTCGATGCGCGCGATCCCCGCTGGCTTGTGGCGGTACTGGATCCAGAACCACGCCGTGAAACTCGCCACTAGAATCGCGGCTGCCGCTGCATACGGCAAGTAATTTCGTTGGCGCGGCGGCTCTTCGGAAGCGGAATACAGCAGGCCTGTGATATCGATCGACTGCGCCAGACGATCCCGGCAAGCGGCGCAATCTTGCACATGCTGATGCACGGCGCGCAACTCCGCTGGAGACAGCAATCCTTGCTCATAGCCGAAGACGAGTTCGGGCGTCAAGTGGCTGCTCACGATCTGCTCCTCTCTGAGTCAGAGGTTCCAAATGCCGCGGTATTACTTTCGATGCGCATGCGATTGCCGAGACGTTTGCGTCCAGCCATTCGCAGATTGATCACCTGCTGGCGCGTGCAACTAAGCAGGCGTGCGATAGAGTTGTCGTCCCACGGCAAATCGTTCCAAATGTTTTCAAGTTCGCCTTCCGTCATTTCAATCGCGGCGGCGATTTCCGGGAGGTTCGCGATGCCGAGCATCGGAAATATCGACAGCACCGAATGTCCAGGGCCGTCGCGCAGGTTCAGCAGCAGCGCGACACGCTGGCCGCGCGATAGTTGGCCGATCTCCCGCCATAGACGAGCGGCGTGGCGGCGTTGATCGATGGAGAGGTCGGGATTCGATGCAGGAGCGGCGAGACTATCAGCATCCAGAGGATCGGATGAGTTCAACGGATCGGGTGCAATGCGCCACAGGGATGAAACCAGTTCGAGCAATGTCTCGAAGGCCACGGGGCCGCCAGCGCGTTCGAAGATGCGTTCCAAAAGGACGCCCAGATCGCGATCGCCTTCGACGCCCTCCGCAGACTGCGGGTAGGCCCGAGGCATTCTTTCATGCCATCGCGACAAACCCCACGCGGGGGCAACGAAACGAAACTTAGGATCGTGTTCGAGCAGATGCCGAATCTGTTTGCGCAAGCGAGCCAGGCCCGGCCGGCGCCGGCGGAAGTAGTGATTGCAAGTATTCAGCGCCAGGGATGCGACGTAGGCCGCAAACTCTCCAATGCCGCGCCCCGCCGGATCGGCTTTCATGCGGCGCAGGTAGAGCAGCAACTCCAGCCGAGCTTCCGAACAAACGTCATCCATGTCGTCCCAGGAACCGGCCAGGCGGCTGGTCACCACCCGGCGGATGATAGGCTCAGCGCGCTGAAGGAGTTCGGCGAGACATTGCTCTTCCACGTCCTCATGCGCCTGGAGCCACGGTTCGAAGAGAGCGTCCATTACGTAAGCCTGCTCACGAGAATTGTACCCGGGACGCGCGATACGCGGCGGCCCAGCCTGAGTTGATACAATCCGGGCTCAGGTTATTTAGTGTCGGACATACGACTATCGTTGCAGTTTGCGTTCTTGACTATGCTGGGGCTGCTGTGTGCATCAGGCGCTCCGGCACAAGATCCGCCGAAAGCCGCCGATCTGGTCGCCGAAGGCGATCGCCTGGCCAACGACAATCAATATGACAAGGCCATCGTCGCCTATGAATCGGCACTTCGCATTACACGGGAGAACAAGGATCAAAACGGCGAAGCGGATGCCCTCTACGGCATCACTTATGTATATGAGCAGCGCGGTGAAAACGATCGCGCCCGGCGTGCTCTGAACGATTGTCTGGTAATCCGCAGACAGCTGAACCAACCGGCCAAAATTGGCGCGACACTGAACGATCTTGGGAATGTCGATCTCTCCACGGGAGCGCACCAGGAAGCCCTGAGATTCTACCGTGAGGCCCTTCCGCAATATGAACAAGGCGGGGACCGCGCCGGCGTTGCCATCGCCCTGAGCAATATCGGCGCCACTTTGCGCGTGCTCGGCAATTACCAGGAGGGGCTGGTCTACTTAGAAAAAAGCGAAAAAGAGTTTGAGGCGTTGGGCCGCGACGGGAATAGCGCCGTTACTCTCGGCAACATCGCCCAGGTCTATGCCTTCTTAGGCGACTATTCCCGGGCGCTCGAATACGATGCGCGTGCGCTCGCACTGTCTCAAAAACTGGGCAATCGGGAACTGATCGCCAAGTCGTACAACCTGGATGGAGTGATCGAGAACTGGCGCGGAAATTACCGGACGGCCTTAGCGTGGCTCGAAAAATCCCTGGCGATCCGGCAGGAAGTCAAAATGCCCTGGGGGGTGGCCGAGACCCTGGAAAATATCGGCGAGGTGTATCAATCGCAAGGGGATCATAAACAGGCGATCGAGTACTTTTCGCGATCCATCGCGATGGCGCACAAGATTCAAAACCAAAGCCTGGAGTGCGACGGGCACCGTAATCGAGGCACGGAATTGCTAGCCCTTCGTCGGCCTGATGAAGCGATGAAAGAGTTTGATCTGGCCTACAAACTTGCCGACGTTACATCAGAGAAAGTGAACATGAGCATCTCGCTGGCTCAGATGGGGCGGGCGCAATTGCAGCTCAGGCGCGCCACCGAGGCGATCCGCTTTCTCGATCGGGCGGCCGAAATTCAGACTGCGATCGGCGATCGTCGCGATTTGGCGGACACCAAGGCGCAACTTGCCGAGCTCCATCGGCGGCAGGGAGATTCGCGTGACGCGCTACGGATCGCCCGCGAGGCCGAGGACACGGCTACCGCTGTCGATCGCCCGGATGCTCTTTGGCGCGCGCAATTGACCGAGGGCAAAGCTCTGCGGAGCCTGTCCATGAATAGCGCTGCGGCGGCAGCGCTCGATCGTGCCATTGACACCATCGAAACTTTGCATTCGCACGTTGCCGGCCCGCCCACCGCGGATTCGACCTACTTCGCCGATAAGCAAGAACCGTACCTCCAACGCATGGAATTGGCACTTGCCGCGCACGATACGACAGGCGCGTTGCTGTTCGAAGAGCGATCGCGGGCGCGCTCACTCGCACAGATCCTGGAGAAGGGCCGGGTGGACCTGCGGAAGTCTCTCACTGGCCCAGAGCGGGAACAGGAGCGGGAGTTGGAAAATCAACTGGCCTCACTAAACATCCTGGCCAGCCAGACGGCGGAGAAATCGTCGCTTGAAGAGGCTGCCGACGTCAGAAACCAACGCGACCTCAAGCGCGGCGAATGGGAGTCGTTTCGGACCAAGCTCTACGCGGCCCATCCCGAGCTTGCGGCCGAGCGTGGCGAATCCCATGTGATCGGTCAGGCGGATGCGCGGCGCCTTGCGGCCAGGACTCACGCGCTGGTTCTCGATTATGCCGTGACCGCCCGCGTCACGTACCTGTTTGTTCTGGCTCCCGCGGGCAAGATTCGGGTGATTCCGATTTATGTGAGAGCGGCGCGCCTGAAATCCCTGGCCGCGGAATTTCACCGGCAGCTTGCATCACAGGATCTCGCCTTCGGCCCGCACGCGCAAGAGCTGTACCAGTTGCTGCTCGCCCCAGTGGCAATCGACCTGAACCAGCAGACTGGATTGATCGTGCTGCCGGATGGTCCGCTTTGGGATGTCCCGTTTCAGGCTCTTGAGCCCAGTCCCAAACATTTCCTGATTGAGTATGCACCCATTTCCTATTCGCCGTCGCTCACGGTACTGGAAGAGACGCTCAATGCATCGCAGGGGGAAAAGAATCGCCCGCCCGAATTATTGGCGCTGGGGAATCCGGCAAACTCCGCCGAAAAGCTTCCCGAAGCGGAACGGCAAGTGCGCGAACTCCAGAAGCTTTACGGCGAAAATCGAAGCCATGTTTTGACTGGATCCTCTGCCACCGAGGAGGCGTTCAAAGCGGAAGCCGGAAAGTACGGGGTGGTTCACATAGCCTCGCATGCCATCCTCGACGACGCGAGCCCGATGTATTCCCACATTCTCCTGGCCACAGCCGCGACAAGCGGCGAGGATGGAATACTCGAAGCGCGTGAAGTGATGGATCTCGATCTACATGCCGATATGGTTGTGCTTTCGGCATGCGACACCGCCCGTGGCGAGGCTGCAGCCGGCGAGGGAATCACGGGTATCCTGTGGGCGATGTTCATCGCGGGCGCGCACACTACTGTCGCGAGTCTTTGGCGAATCGAATCCTCCAGCACGTCGGAGCTGATGACCGAGTTTCACCGGCAATGGCTCGATAACCGACGCGCCGCCCCCGCTATGGCCAAGGCATCGGCCATGCGCGCCGCTTCCCGGAAGCTTATTGCCTCCGATCGCTACTCCCATCCCTTCTACTGGGCCGGCTTTATCGTGGCCGGCAGTCCACAATAAACGTTCGGTCAAATTGCGGCTCGAGGTAATATCCTTCCTCGATCATTCCTCTCAGCGAGTGAATCGGAGGAAGTATGAACCTAGTTCAGATAGCGAGCGCGGGGCTGGTGCTGGCGATTGCATCCGGGAACGCGGCGGCCGGCCCTTATGTTTACGAAGGTTTCAACTATACGCCTGGGCAGCAGGTAAATCTGCTCAACGGGGGAACCAATTTTGCAAATGCATGGCAGGCCGCAGAGCCGGATTACACGATCCAGAGCGGCAGCCTAGCATACGAAGACCTGGCCACCAGCGGCAACTCCGCCACATTTTCGGAATCGAACATAGCGGGCTCTGAAGCGAGCCGGTCCGTTCTCGGGAAAGGGCTTGGCAACGATGGAACCACGTCGTGGGTCAGCTTCCTATGGGACCCCGGCGCGCTTGCGACGAACGGACTGATGGAGTTCAGCATCGAAGGTATGGACGTTGGCATGACAGGTCAGAATAAGGGCTTCTATGCGGTGGGCGCGGGGACAGCGCTGGAGAGCTCTACTGTGCCGATCACCGCGAACCAAACGGTATTTGTCGCGATCGAAATGCAGTTCAATTCCGATCCGAAAGGAATGGACACTGCTACGATCTTCTTCGATCCGACACCGGGCTTGACGACGCCCGACGTTGCCGGCCTCACGTGGACACAAAATTTCTCGTCCAGTATTACCGATTTGTTCTTCGACGCGGCTGACGGCCAAAGCTACAGCTTCGACGAGATCCGGATTGGGAACACCTACGGGGATGTTTCGCCAGTAAACATTGCGTCCACGCCGGAGCCGAATTTCGTCTGGCTAGGAGCGCTTGGCATGGTTGGCCTGTTCGGACGGAATGCGTTCGTAAAAGGGCGAAGAAAATCCAGCGCCCCGGTATAAAGCTCGCGACGAGGTAATACCGTGTGAGAACGTCCCTCTCAGTGAGTGAATAGGAGGAACTATGAATTTGGTTCGGATAGCAAGGGCCAGGCTTGGGCCCGTTCTTTGTGGTATCGCTCTTTGTTTAGGGGCTTCGAACGCGGCCCGTGCCGATAGTCTGTACGACAACTTGAGCAACGCTCCAGGCTCAATTCTAGGCACGTTTCCCATTGCAACCTACCCGGATGGAACCGGGCCGGAAGGCGATTCCTTTTCGACCGGAATATCGCCGTTTTCACTTACTGACGTTGTGCTCAAACTACAGGGAGTCCAAGACTCCGCCAGTTTCGACGTTACGCTCTTCAGCGATAACGATACTATGTGCGCCCCCGGCCCGGTTTGCACCGGTGGTCCCCTGACTCCGCTCTATACGATCGCTGATAACATTAGCGACAACTCCCTTTCCACCTCGCTGGCGGACGATGAGTTTAGCCTTGCTTCGCCGTTGACGCTGGACGCGAAAACGCGATATTGGATCGTTGCTTCCTCCACCGACAACAGCGGGACGCTATGGTCCTATACGCAGGATCTTGGTGGCGTAGGAGTTACGGGCGAGTTCAACGATGATGGCGTGACTACCCCCGGCTTGCTGCCAAATACTAACGATATGCTCAACAACCCCGGTTGCTTCGGGACAACAACAGGCGGGACCACGTTTGACAGCTGCACGCCCTTTCAAATGGAGATAGTCGGAGACACGGTGCCGGAGCCAAGAGGCCTGGTTATCGTGTGCATTGGTCTCGCGGGGCTGGCCGGTGTGGTAACACGAAAAAAGCACTCACGTATGTCGGGCTGATGTATCGCTTTAAGGCAGATCCAATGTTCACCGGTGGAGTGAATGACGAAGGCGAACCGCCAGGAAAACGGGTAGTGGCCTGCAATTTACATGAAGCCATCGTCCATATGCGCAAATGGCATGCCGGCTTGGACATCCTGCGCGTCGAGATCGTGGGCGTGATCGAAATGCTGTCCGGATCCCCGCTGAATTAAGCGTCCTACCGGCGCTAGCCCACGCACGTTCTGGAAACCCACCCACGCTCGCCAAACGCAGTGTACTCGGCATAGGAGCTGATTTCAGCGATTGCGTCCACATCTAATGTCGTGCGCTGTAGGCCCGCGCCCTCATCCGTAACAAGCAGGCTCGTCACGGCTCCTCCCACGAATACGAGTTCTCCCAGCATCGGGCGCAGTAACGCGGCGGTCGCGATCAGCTGGTCAAGATTTGGATTCGGCATGGCCCGCTCGCAACCGCCGGTGTAACTCAGTCTCGGCGATCTTACGCTCTCGAACGCGCCCCTCGCGGAGTGCGTCGGCGAGCACTAATAGCTTATAGAAGGATTCATCACGTAGCGCTGCCATTGGGGCGGTCTTATATAGGGGTGCAAACGAGACACCGCGTTGTTTGCCTTCCTTATACGGCCAGACCGGAATTGGATCGCCGGCCGGCGCGATCAGTGCGCGCAATGGTGCTGCCCCATACGAGGTTGCAACTCCCCTCGTAAGTTCCCCTCGTTCCGCAGGAAACGCGTACTTCAACCCGTGCATAAGAAACTCTTCGAGCGCCCCTATGTTTGGACGATTTTCGAGATCAGGACCGTGAAGTAAACCACTTGCACGCGCGCGTCGTACGCTCGCATGCACCTCCGACGGACTCATTACCAACTCGAGCGCGAGGTGAGAATACGGAGCACGACGCGACCCATCCGCGACAAGCTTGAGCACCACATAAACGTCCTGCGGCTTTAGCGCCATGGTTCCATTTTACATTCGCGATTCGCGAATAGCGAATGAAGGTCGCGACCCAGCGCAGTGGAAGCGGTGGAAAGAGGCATTGACACGCTTAACTCACGTGTAATCAATTGAATGGCGGAGAGAGAGGGATTCGAACCCTCGATAGAGTTTCCCCTATACACGCTTTCCAAGCGTGCGCCTTCAACCACTCGGCCATCTCTCCAGGGTCAACTAAGAGCGTGGGCGAACCGCCCGCGACCTCCAGTCTAACATGCGATAGCCGCGCGATAACTCGACGTGCAACTGCAGCAGGCGCTGGATTCCGCCGATGAATCGGATAGCTGAACTATGGCCGCGCTCGCATATAAATGGGTCGCCTCCATCGCGCTCATCTTCTCACTCGTGCTCGTTTCGGGCATCTGGCACATGGGAAGCAACTCGATGATCGCGTGCGGATTTCTGGGTGCGTTCTTCATCTTCGCCGGGACGCGTCCCGGCATAAAATTGCTGCTGATCGCCGCCGCTGCCGGCTCCGGTTATGCCGCTTGCTATGGATTGCTGGGAGGCCCCTTCGATCATGATCCGCTGCTGGCGGTGATTGCCGCAGGCGCATTCTTGGGCATCGGAAGCATTACCGTGATGGCTTGGCAATCGATCTGGACACGATCGGATACTCCGGAGAATTTGGGGGCCCTGCGCGATGCGCT
>DATHMO010000139.1:0-6507 GCA_035486995.1 Bryobacteraceae bacterium | reverse complement strand
GCGGGAGGCACGGGCGCGAGGAAGAGAGCATCGGGTTGGCCCATCGCTTCAATGGCCTGGGCCGCGCCTTGATCGCGCACCACGATGGTTTCAACTTCGCGGATGAGCCGATTCTCGATCTTGAGGCGCAGCGCGATCGCGACCGGCACGCCGTTTTCGCGCATGGTTCCAAGAAACCCGACCTGCCCAGCTTTGGGATCGGCGACATAGAGCTTGTACGTTCCCAGGGCGCTGGCGGTCCCCCAAATGCCCTCGCCGAGCGGGATCGCCTGCTCGTTTTCGGTGAACTTCACTTTGGGCGCGAGTGGCAGTCCATACGGATTGCGTGCGATCATCGCGTCGAAATATTGATTGACAAAGCCCTCCAGGCACGCGCGATCGCAGGGTATAGACGCTGATTGCGCACTGGCCGCCGCCGACGCGATGAGAAACGCCGCGAGCAACCTTGGCAGGCTCATATCGCGCCATGATATCGAAATCCACGCAATTATGTTGACGTCGCGCCCGCCGACAATGCGTGCAGCAATCGTTGGCCGTCCGGGCTGCCCAGGCCAGTGCACGCGTCCCAGCCAGGCCCCGCCGAATACGCACCGTTATTGCCGCTCGTGATGTCGCGCAGCACGCCGCTCGCGCACTTGGTATAGAGCACGGGATTCAGGAATCCGCAGTTGGCGCCCAGGCCCTGATTCAGGCGCGCGATCAACGAAGCCCATAAGGGCGCCGAGGCGCTGGTGCCTCCGATGGCTTCGAGCTGCTGTCCGTCGACGTGCATCACCACGACGCCCGTCTCGGGATCGGCCACCGCTGCGACGTCCGGTACCCCTCGCCCGATTCTGTGCGGAGGATTGACCGAAGGCGGAACGTGGACGCCGCCTTGATACGACGGCTTGGTGAAGACCGCGCTAACGCCGCCTCCGCCCGCGCCCGCATCCTGCAACACTTCGTTCCACACAACCTCTTGCGCGATGGTGGGAGGCGTCCCGTTGGTTGCGACCAGCTTGGTTCCGCCCACGCCCAATACATACGGACTCGACGCGGGAAAATCCACGTGAGCGCCGCTTGCCACCTGGTCGCTCGATCCATCGTCACCCGAGGCAACGCAAATCGTGATGCCTTTCGCGATCGCAGCCTCAAGTGCACGGTTGACCACGCGCACGCCCATCCTCGACCACGCGCCTTCGGGATCGTCCTCAGGATTGCCGTAGCTGATGGAGATGACCGAGATCGCGTTATCGCCGGCGATGGCTTCATGCAGTGCGTCGAGCCAGCCCTGGCTGGTGAACTCGGTGAAGTAGACAAAGATGTTCGCGCCCGGAGCCACGGAGCCCACCACGCACATGTCGAGCATCACTTCACCGGTGGAATCGCCTTGCTGATCGGAGGCCTCCGAATCGGGCCCGGGATCGTTACCGGGACCCTGCACTACGACATCCTTGATCACCGGCGTCTTGCCGCCCAGCACTTGTTCGAAATAAGTATTCAGCGCCGTCAAGCTGTAGCCGCCACGCGGATCGGGGCTCGGTGCGCCGTTGAACGCGAAGACGGCGATGTTCTGTTTGGAGCCGTCCAGGTTAGCGGGATAGTTGTACAGCTCAGCCACCTGCGGCGGAAAGAACGCCCCTGGAAACGGATTGACGGCTGTTGTTTTGAGCGTGTCCAACGCAACCAATCGCGTAGTGTTGCGATGGCGGCGCGGGCGGCCCACCCTTCGTGTATCCAAGCCGAATACGCCGTCGACAATGCCGAACAATTCGGCTGGAACGTGCACCTCCCCTTCGCGGCCACGGAAATGGCCATCTTGCGGGTGCTGGTATTCGTTCAGCTCCAGTGAAAATGCGCGCTCCACATCCTGGATGGCCCCCTCGACCTGAACGCGCCGCATCGGGACGCTGGTTTCAACCACGTCGAGCTTGTTCGCCTTGGCCCACGTGGCGATCTTTTCCAAGTCCGCCGGGTCGGCGCCATAGGTGGAGTTGAATTCTTCGTTGCTGAGGTATTGCCGCTTACCGGGCAGGTCGTTGCTCAGTGCGTCGAGGCTCAATGCGTCGAGTGAGCGGACCGCCGACTCGGGCGGATGGGGATTCTCGCGTGCGTAGATGCTCAAATTGATCCGTTGAGCGGGGTTCGATCGGCCCAGGAGCTTGGCCTCGGGAATGGAGGGGCGGCGGCTTCCGGGGATCGCGAATACTTGATTTGCAGGGTTCATTCAACCTCCCGATTTGCTGCATTATGATAGACACGGGCCGGGCGGCGGAATGAAAAGATGTCGATTTAAGTAACGAAGACCGTAGCGAATAGAAATATTCTAAGTATGTGACTGCGATTTTGGCCACAGATAAACACAGATTCCCCGGCGCGGGAGGAGAGTGCTATTCTGCGGTCATGAGCTCTCGCATCACCATCGAGCCGGGGAAACGATCCGGGCAGCCGTGCATTCGAGGCCTCCGCATCACCGTGTGGGATGTGCTCAATTGGCTGGCCGCCGGCATGAGCGAGAGTGAGATTCTCGCGGATTATCCGGAGCTCGAACGCGAGGATTTTCCGGCAGTATACGAGTATGCGGCGCGAATGGGTAAGCGCGTCGCACTGTGAAGCTGCTCATAGACGAGAATCTTTCACGAAAGCTGGTGGGGCGGCTGTCGGATGTTTTTCCCGGCTCGATTCATGTCTCCGGCACCGGGCTGACCCAGAGTCCTGACGCGGCGGTTTGGGAATATGCGAAGGCAAACGGATTTGCGATCCTTACGGCTGACGCGGACTTCTTCGAATTGGCTACGAACCTCGGGCCGCCTCCGAAGGTTCTCTGGTTGCGGCGATGGACCCATCCGACGCGCGACGCCGAGGGTGTACTCAGACGAGAAGTAATTCGCATCGCCCAGTTCGAGAAGGACTCCGAGCTAGGTTTGCTTGTTCTCGACAAGGAATAATAGACCGTTCAGCCGAGCTCGGGTTAGGAAGACTCGCGATCTCTCTGATACCGGCTTCCTCAGCTTCCTCAGACGCATACTGTCAAGACGCACTCCCGACGCTATTTTTGTGCAGATCGAACTCGGGTCCCGCGTAGACATTCAGAGTCAACCGACTACCAGCCCTAAGTCTCTCGATTGCCTCTGGGCCAACCCAGTACGCGTGTACTCGCGTGAAATGTTTCTTGAGTAACGAAGCCAACTTCCTCATAATCCGCTGAATCCGAGGATCGTCGAAAATCGTCGTAATGGTCCCCGAAATGATGGTCTTCGAGTCATACTCACCACCAGGCCACAGATCTGCATCCATTCCGTCTCCGCCGTCCTGCGCATTGCGAAAGATCTTGAAACGCGAACACCGAACAGTGTCTGTGCCGGAAGCCAGCCCTAGATTTGGAATATCCACCGCACGGCTCCATGTCGTCACTTCGCTACCTCTGTCCTGCGGGTCTAATCCGTAGCGTACTTCTCGTGTTGACTCAAGTTCCGAGAGAAGGAAGAGCCAGTCTTTTCTCGTTGCGTAAATGAGAAGTCTACCTATCATCTTTCAGCGATGTTGTTTCTTGGGCCACATAAGTTGGCCCATGTGGAGGAGCATTTCTTAGAAAAAGTGCGCGCCCAAACACAGATCCGTGTTCATCTATGTGCATCTGTGGCTAATTCTTACATGCCCAGCAGGTTCGTCTCTAGCTTCACGTAGTCGTGCTCTTCGGCCCAGATGTTCAAGGCCACCGTGGCGATTTCATCCACCATCGGGATCGCGTGGCCGTCCCTGGTGAGATCGATCGATTTCAGGTAGGTGTGGCACGTGTCGCAGGCGTCGACGCGGGCGGCTGGAAACTCTGTCGCGGTATAAATCGGCAGCTTGTCTTTGTTTTCTTCGCCGCAGCCGGGGCACAGCACGCGGCGGTATTGCCACTCGGTGGAACACAGCGAACATAGCAGCCAGCGCTTGCCGCCGTCGCCTTCACCGCGCAAGACTCCCGCCACCGGCCGCGCATTGCAAAATGGACAGGTGGGACCCCCGCCGCTCGCCCCCGCTCTATTGGCAAGGATGTCGCCGCGCGACGCCAGATATTCGGCATACGGCTGCAGCAGAACGCGCGCATAGAAACGGGCCGCTGGGTCGAGCGATTCGCCGCCCTCCCAAGCCGCCGCCAGCAATTGCAGCTGTGCGTCCGCACGCGAGAGATTTTGCGAGGCGAAATTGACCAGAAGGTCCGTGCCCGTCCGTCCGATCAGTTGGATCAACGCCGGAAAATGACACATCAGCGCGCGCAAATCGGTTTCGCTTTTCGATTGGAGTTCGGCGAATACAGGCTTTTGGAAGCGCGCCAGCTCTGCGTAGAAACTGAGGAGCGGCCGGGCGGCGGGATGATTCGCTGCTAGATACTCGGCTCGCGCGATGCGAGCGTCGTGCGAAGAGATCATTCTTTCTGGCCGGTCACCCGAAGGTACCACAAGCGATGATGCGTCCAGGCCCAGGCGCGCGTCACGTAGCCAGTGGTGATGGCGGTCATGCTGTGCGGCACCATGAAGACACCCATGTAGACGTGGATGATGAACCCGCCGATGGTCGCGAGCGCGGCGATCTCGTGGAGGAGAATCATAATGCCGCGCACCCACGCGTACTGACGCGGAATATACTCGGGGAACCACAGGAAGAGACCGGACAGCAGCAACAGGAAAGCGCCGTAATACATCAGCCAGTAGTAAAGTTTTTGGCCGCCGTTGAAGCGATCCGACAGTGGCGAGTGCTCCTCGTCATTGGTGATGTACGCCTCCGTCTGATCGAGCCAGCGCTTATCGATGTCGGTCATCTCCATGTCGCGGCGCCACAGGCTATGCATCCACAGCGTGCCGATGATAAACCCGATGGCGACGATGGGGTGCCAGAATCGCGACGTCGGAGCGCCGCCCAGCATGTAGGCGAGCCAGAAAAGATGCGGCGAATAGAAAGCGAGGCCGGTCGAAAGACAGTAAAGGTAGGTGAGGCCCGAGAACCAATGCATGACGCGCTCGTGGAATGTGTAGCGCTGGAGTTCACCGGCGTGTGGGGCGTGATGAACGGTTGCCGCGGTAGTGCTCATTTCACCCCAGCCTTCGGCGCGGGCTCCGGCTCCACTTCCTTCGGGCCGAACCGCAAGTAATGCGCCGCCACTCCGATGATTCCGGCCGCCATCGCGAAGTTGCCCACCCACTTCAGCGGGCCCTTCCAAATGCGGACCATCCATGGCACGTGCGGATCCTTGGGCAATCCGCCGTAGCGCTCCGGATGGTTGATGTCGTGGAGCACATAGATCACGTGCGTGCCGCTAACGCCGGGCGGATCGTAGACACCGGCATCCTTGTGCGAAGTATGCTCGCGAAGCTGCGCGGCGCGAGTCTCGGCCAGGTCCTTCATATCGTCCTTGGTGCCGAAGTGCAAACAACCGGTGGGGCAGGCTTTGATACAGGCAGGCTCCAACCCCGCGCCTACGCGATCGGAACACAGCGTGCACTTGTGAACCTTCTTCGTGGTCGGGTTGAATTTCGGGATATTAAACGGACAACCCGTCACGCAATATTGGCAGCCGATGCAGTAATCCTGCTGGAAATCGACAATGCCGTTGGTGTATTGCACGATCGCGCCATCGGACGGGCAAGCGCGCAGACAACCGGGATCGGCGCAGTGCATGCACTGATCCTTGCGCATTAGCCAACTGAAGTTGCCATTCTCATCCGTGAATTCGTTGAAGCGGATCAGATTGTAGTAATTCCACGCCGTGTCGGGCATGGTCTGGTAGGTATTGTCGAAAACGGTTTCGCGGAACGGATAACCGTTCCATTCCAGACACGCCACCTCGCAGGCTTTGCAGCCGATGCAGGTGGTGACGTCGATCAGCTTGCAAACGTCGTAATCGCGCGAGGTGTTCTTGCCGGGAACGGTTCCAGCGTGTCCCGAGATGGCTTTGATTTGGAGTGGTCCGTTGGCCATGGCTTATGCCTTCTCCAACTTCACTAGAAAGCCCTTAAATTCGGGCGTGTGGGCGTTCGGATCGATCACGGTGGGGGTAAGTGAGTTGGTGAGAGAGCGCGCCGTTCTTCCAGCATCCTCCTGAATACCGCGATAGCCGTAATGAATGGGGATGCCGATCTGATAGACCTTCTTGCCGTCGATAATCATGGGCTTGATGCGATGCGTGACCATCGCTTTGGCCTGGTAACTGGCGCGCGCGCTTGAGACCTTCACTTTGTCGCCGCCTTTGATGCCGAGGTCGGCAGCCAGTTCCATGGGAATTTCCACGAACGGCTCGGGCACCAGTTGCACATTCATCTGATTATTCTTGGTCCAATAATGATAGTGCTCGGTCAGGCGATAAGTGGTGCAGACGATAGTGAACCCTTCGGCCGGCGTACCGTATTTGTCCATCGGTGTGCTGAAGCGCGGCGCTACTGGATTCTTGGATTGCTTCGGATGCAGTGCGTTCTCGACGGGGCTTTCGGTGGGTTCGTAGAATTCAGGAAACGGTCCGTCGGCGAAAGCTGCCAGCGGGGCGAA
>DATHMO010000138.1:0-10177 GCA_035486995.1 Bryobacteraceae bacterium | reverse complement strand
GCCTCATTGCAGGCGATGAACTACCTGACGGCCAACCAGGCGTTCCAGAATAAGACCATCAACGAGGTCACCTCGGGGCTGCGCATTGTCAACAGCGGAGACGACGCGGCGGGATTAGCGGTTGCCAACCAATACGCGTCGGATGAAGCGGTTCTGACGCAGGGTATTCAAAACGCCAATGACGGTCTGGCAACATTGCAGACCATCGATGGCGGTATGAGCAACATTTCGCAGTTGCTCAATCGCGCCAGCACTCTGGCTACGGAATCGGCGACGGGCACCTTCCAAGGGAGCCGGACCGTGCTGAACAACGAATTCCAGAGCGTCCTGGGCGAAATTAATCGGCAGGCGCAATCCATCGGCATGAATGCCGGGGGAGAATTCGCCAAGGCCCTTTCGGTGTTCATCGGCGGCGGCCGCGATACCGCGGGGAACTCAAACAACGCGCAGGCGGTTGCCAACGGCTCTGTTACGGTGGATCTCAGCAACTCAGCGGTCGACACGCAAGCATTGGGACTGTCGGCCTACAGCACGACGGCCAACGTCGGTACCGCTTTGGGCACCATTACGGGTGGAACAACCGCGGGCAACGTGGACTTCACGTTCTATGGGACCGGCGCGTCAGGCTACGAGTCTGGCATCACAGTAACGGCGGCGGGCGTGAACAACGCAGGTTCGCTCAGCGACGTGGTGAACGACATCAATGCCGCCATCGCCACCACATCCAACACGGCCGGTGCGGCGAATACCGCATTTGCGGCTGACGGCATACAGGCCGAGCTCAATGGCGCCGGAACGGGGATCACATTCACCTCTGCCAACGGTGCGTTCGCGGTTGCCAACGGCGTGAATGGCGCAGCAGCGGCGGAAAACGTTCTTGGAAGCACCGCCGCCGCGCCTATCTTCGCTAACGGCACCCAGCAGCTTACACTGGACTATGCCACGCCAGCCAACGCCCAGGACCTGACTTTCACGGCAGTGGATGCCAGCGGAGCGCTGCATCAAACGGAAGTGACTCTGGCTGCCGGCACTAAAGATGCCCAGATTACCCAAATCAATGCCGCGCTCCAGGCGGCGGGCGGACCTTTAGCACAGATTGTTGCTGTTGACGCCGATGGTAGCGCGACCGGGGCCATGACCCTGACCAGCAGCGGCTCGTTTAACGTCGCAGTCGGGGCCGATTCGACCCCGGGCGATGGATTCACCACTACTACGGCTACGCAGAGCGTTATCGCAGACTCCGCGTTGGTCGGCACGGCCAGCGCCCTCGACGTCTCTACCGCATCGGATGCCGGCCTAGCCGTCACCGCGATCGGGAACGCCGTCGCTAACCTCGGCAGCGCCCAGGCCGTGGTCGGCAAAGGTGAAAACACCTTGACGTTTGCCACCAACCTGGCGCAATCGCAATTGACCAACGAAGCAGTGTCGGAATCGGGTCTTCGGGATGCCAACATGGCTACTGAAGCAGCCAATCTGACGAAGGCTCAAATCCTGCTGCAAGCTGGTGTCGCGGCTCTGGCGCAAGCCAATTCTGCTCCGCAGAACATCTTGACCCTGCTCAAGGGTTAACTATTCGCGGAACCGAAAGGTCCTCTTCGGTTCCAAAAGCGAAGGCGCGCTTACCGTGCGTCTTCGCTCTTTTTATTTCAAAAATCCACCCGCTTGTTGATAAATTCCCCATCCCGAATCTGAACGTCGAAATCGATAAACGCTCCGCTCCTGGCCACTTTGACGTGATACGCACCCGGCGCCAAAGTGAACACCGCTGGAGTTCTCTGTGCTTGCGGGGCTCCGTCCAATTCAATCGTCGCGCCCTTCGGTTCGGATGTAATGCTCAGCGTTCCAGAAGCTTTGGTCAGTTGCAGAAAAATGTCGCTATCTTGCGGAACATTGAAAACTCGTGGAAAGGGACGGTATCCGGCGAGTTGCACGCTGAGCGCGTGCCGGCCGGCGGGGAGCGACAGCATGCAGGGCGTTTTGCAGGTTGTTGACGAATTGCCGTCGATCGTGACCATGGCGCCCGGGGGTTCGGTGAGAAACTGTACGCTCTGTTCATAACCCGGCTTTGGCGCGCTCACGGGCGGCGGAATCGCGGAGGCTTCGGGAGCTGGCGTTGCATGGCGCTTCGGTTCATCGCTTGTATCTGAGGACGCTTGCGCCTGCTTGCTCTCGGGTGCGGTGGCGGGGGGCGGCGTTTCAGAGGCTGGAGCCTGCTTGGGTGCCTCCGGCGGGGACGAAGATTGCCCGATCGGACTTGGCTTGGATTGGGAATTGCCGGGAGGAGGTGTTTGGTCCACGGCGGCTTGCGGCGCAGTGTCCGAGCTGCGATTGAACAAATACTTCTGCGCTCCGAACAGCACCAAGCCGATCAGACCAATGCCGACCAGCATCCAGACCAGGCTCTTCAGCAGCGGGTTGCGAGTTTCGGCTTCGTCCTCGCGCACGATGGGGGCGGGTTCCGGCATCCGATTCACGGGTTGCGCCGCGCGCGGAGCCTCGGGTGGAGGGATCGGTTTCCCAGCCGATGGTCTGGAAGGCGGAACGCCCGCGAAGGTGGGCATGCTTTGCGCGCTACTGCGTGGGAGCGGATGCCATGTGGGACTCAACTGCAACGCGCCGGCCAGCGCATCCACAAACTCCACGCAGGTGCGATAGCGGTCGTTAGCGCTTTTCGCCAGCGCTTTGCGCAACACCACTTCCACCTGCGGACCCACGGTTGGGTTCAGGCGCTGTGGCGCGACAGGATCCTCGCGCACGATCCGAAACAACAGGGCCGGTAATTGGTCGGCCAGGAATGGCTTCTCGCCGGTAAGAATCTCATAGGCGATGACGGCGAGCGAAAACTGATCGGCGCGCCCATCCACGGCATGACCTTGCACCTGCTCGGGCGACATATAGTTCGGCGTGCCCATCATCACGCCGCTCTGCGTCATCTGCTGGGAAATGATCTTAGCCACGCCGAAGTCGGCGATCTTGGCGTGGATGCGTTCGTGGATCAGAATATTGGCGGGCTTGATGTCGCGGTGGACAATGCCCTTTTGGTGGGCATAGTCGAGCCCCAGCGCGGTTTGGCGGAGAATGGAAAGAGCGGCGTCACCGGAGAGAGGCGGGTCCTGGGTATTGAGGATCTTTTCGAGCGGCGGCCCATCCACGCACTCCATGAATATGTAGGCGAGGCCGTTCTCCTCGGCGATGTCGTAGATGGTAACGATATTGGGATGGGAAAGCATCCCGGCCGATTGCGCTTCGCGGAACAGGCGTTCACGCAGCCGCTCGCGCTCGGACTCGTCGGTGAAATCGGAGAGCCGGATCGTCTTGATGGCGATGGTGCGGCCAATGGCGGGATCCTGGGCGCGGTAAACCACGCCCGTCGCACCACGGCCTAGTTCGTCCAGGACCCGGTATCGGCCAATTTGATCCACCCTGATACCGCTAGTTTACCAGCTTGATTGATTTCAACCGGAATGAGGAAGACTTTAGGCGCCGCTATGTGCGTAGCCGGCTTCGGGCAAGCCGATCTGACTGCGTAGTTCCATAAACCGCGGATGACTTCGCAGATTGTCGAACTCAGTGCTCAACAGCCGCAGATGCAGGGAGGTGTCGCGAGTTTCGACGGCGCGATCGAGATAGCGCAAGGCCTCGTCGTACTCGCCCAGTCCCGAGTAGATGGCCGCGAAGCTCACCGGCGACACGTAATGCGATTCAGAGCGCTCCTTCAGGATGGCGATCTCGCGCAAAGCTTCCTCGCGGCGGCCGGACATGGCGTAACAATAGCCCATCTGGCCGTGCAGCAGCGAACCGCACTTCATCTGGGTGGCGTTGGTGAGATGCGCGATCGCATCGGCGAATTTGCCTTTGCCGGCGCAGGCCATCCCAAGGCCGAGATGCGGCAGCCCATAATCGGTTGCGAGCCGAGACACCAGCAGATGTTGCGCGATAGCTTCGTCGAAGCGGCGGCATACGCCATACATCCAGCCCAGGACGAAATTGGGAAACAGCGACGCAGGGTCGAGTTCGAGCGCGCGCTCCACTTCGGCGATGGCGGCATCTTCTTCGCCGCGGCAGGCCAATTGAATGCCATAGGCGATGTGACCGACGGGATCGCTTTTATCCAATTGGATGGATTTTTGCATCTCCTCGCCGCCGGCGGCCCAGTCCCAATCGAGAAGCGATAAAACCGCTCCGAGGGCGACGCGCGCTTCCGGTAGCGAAGGATTCAAGGACGTGGCTCGAATAGCCGCCTCCTTCATTCTGACGTGCGTTTCCGATGGGGGCAGCAAACCGAAAACGGAGCTGACCAACAGTGCTTCCGAGAGCGCCGCCCATGCCGCTCCGTAGTTGGGATCGGCTTCCACAGCCTTAGTAAAGAACGCGACGCTATTGCGGATGCTGTCGGGAGTAGCTAACTTCCAATGGAAGCGGCCTTGCAGATAGGCATCGCCACTTTCGGTGCGATCGGTTTGCCGGCGCGCGATGACCGCCTCGCCGACCGGCGCCGCCAAGTCGCGCACCAGTTGATGCGCCAGATGGTCGACACTCGATAGATCCTGCATCCGGCCGTCGGCCGTTTCCGACCATATGTAGGATCGATCTGCATTGTGCAGGAGCTGCAACAGGAGGCGAAAACCGTCGTCGTGAAATTCGACGCTGCCGCCCAAAACATAATCAGCGGCGCTGGCTGAGTGCGAGACCGAGGCCGTGGCATCGAGAGCTGAATCGGCGGATTGCAGATTTGGCTGCAAGCGGGCGACTACGTTGAAACAGCCTTCCTTAATGAGCACGTGCGCCAGCCGGCGCTGGATTTCCTCGGCCGCGGCGCCGACGTCCGGCGTGGCATTGATTGTCGCGTTGATGAGGGAAAATAGCGCGATCTCCATGCTGCGGCGAGGGGCGGCCAGGCTGCCTCCACTGCCGCTACTGCGATATTCAAAGATCGGTACGTAGCTACCCTTGCGCAGCACGATGCGGACAGAGTCCTCACGACCCTCAGTCCGATAGTACTCCTCGATCTTATAGCGCAAGCGGCGGGCTTCAACGCGGACGATTGAGTCGACGCGCGGGTCGAACGCCTCGCGACGGTCGAAGACTTCGAGGCCGATCAGGTACTCCTTGAGCCGGTGCGGCTGGCCCAGGAGGCTCTCCTCCACCACAAATTGCAGGAAACGGCGGATGCGATGCGACTGTATGAACGCACGGCTTCGCAGGATGAGATCCAGCTGCATGCGGATCTCGGCAGCAGGGACGCCGTTCAACACAGTGGCGGTCTCTTCGCGATTAACAACTGTGGACATCATCTCAATTGTTCGACACGTATCTTACGTAACTCGTTACATAGTTTCTTTTGGGGGAGGCGAAATGCTAAGTGGCGACCGAGGTTCCAGCGCCCAGGAATGTAAAGACTTTCCCCGGCATCTGCGGTTTGGAACGCAGCGTGCTTGCGGGCTTGGCCCTGGGAGCGCGGTCCCGATCCGGCTACAAATTCATGCTGGCGATGTCGACCGGCGAGCGGTACCCCTGCACCACCACGATGCCGCTCTCGGTGACGTGATACAGCTGGCGGTCGCTCTCCAGATCGTAGCCGATGGTGGTGTCGGGGGGAACCCGTACGTTTTTGTCGAGGATGGCGCGGCGGACACGGGCCCGGCGGCCGATGTCGCAATTATCGAAGATGATGGAGTCCTCGACGGTGGCATGCGAGTGGACGCGAACGCCGCGGCCGATCACCGAGGTCCGTACCTGGCCGCCGGAAAGAATGGTGCCGCCGGCGACGATGGAATCGAGCGCCTCTCCCCGGCGCCCATCGCTGTCGAAGATGAACTTGGCGGGAGCGTCGAAATATCCCGCGGTCCGCAGCGGCCATTGCCGGTTGTACAAGTTCAGTTCCGGGGAAACCGACCGCAGGTCCATATTGGCGTCATAGAAAGCGTCAAGCGTACCCACATCGCGCCAGTAAACCGGGGCACCCGGCGGATCTCCGGGGATGCGATTGGTTTGAAAATCGTAAGCGTACATGTCGGCCCGCCCAATGAGCCCCGGCAGGATGTTACGGCCGAAATCATGCGCGCTGCGTTCGTTCTCGCCGTCCACGCGCAGCTCGTCGAGCAGCACTTTGGTGGAAAACAGGTAGTTACCCATGGACGCATAGACACGGTTGGGATCGCCCGGCATGGTGGGGGCATCGGGCTTCTTCTCGTGAAACCCGCTGATGAGGCCGTCTTCGCGTGTTTCGAGCACGCCGAATTCAACGGCCTGTTCCTTTTCCACCGGAATGGCAGAAACCGTGACCTGCGCGCCGCGGTCGATGTGGAACTCGATCATCTCGCGGATATTCATGCGGTAGATGTGGTCGGCTCCAAAGATCGCAACCACGTGCGGCTCGGCTTGTTCAATCAGATTAATATTCTGATAAATGGCATCGGCGGTGCCGCGATACCAATCCTCGCCCTGCGAGCGCATTTGGGCGGGTACCGGAATGATGAAGTGATTCCGGAGCAGGCTGGAAGCTTCCCAACCCTCGCGCAAGTGCTCCAGCAACGACTGGCTCTTGAACTGAACCAGGACATAGATCGAGTAAATCCCCGAGTTAATCAGGTTGCTCAGGACAAAATCGACGATTCTGTACCGGGCTCCAAACGGAACCGCGGGTTTGGCTCGTTCCTTCGTTAGTGGATAGAGGCGTGTACCCTTGCCTCCCGCCAACACAAATGCGAGCACGCGCAATTGCATCTTATGGGTCTCCGATCGAATGCTTGCCAACAGCGCCCAAGCCTATTCTGGCAGAAGGCAACGCATCGCGAAAGAGCAAAAGTCATTTACCGGCTTTTACATCCGCTGTAGTAGAGATCGTCGCACATCGCCGGATGTTTCGATTGAATTAGCGGGGTAAGATCCGACGGCGGCTGTGTGCTACGATCTAGGGTTACACCGCAGTCATGATTCGTGCCTATCGCGGCATCGTACCCAAGGTCGCCGCATCCGCCTACATCGATCAGAGCGCGCAGGTGATTGGAGACGTCGTGGTCGGCGAACGTTCCAGCATCTGGCCGAACGTTACCGCGCGCGGTGACGTAAACGCAATTCGTATCGGTGACGAGAGCAACATTCAGGACAATTCGGTGTTGCATTGCGACGCCGGAAAGTTTCCACTGCACATCGGGAATCGCGTCACCGTGGGCCATATGGTAATGCTGCACGGCTGCACTATCGAGGACGAATGCCTGATCGGAATCGCCGCTGTGGTGTTGAATGGGGCGAAAATTGGAAAAGGGTCGGTAATCGCCGCCGGTGCGGTGGTTCCCGAAGGCGCCGAGATTCCTCCGCTGAGCATGGTGATGGGCGTGCCAGCAAGGGTAAAGCGATCGGTGACCGAAGAAGAGCGCGAGCGATTTCGCCAGAACACCGACCGGTATGTGGAAGCTGCGCGGATTTACCGGGACGAACCGGCTTGAGCGCGGCGTCCAAAATACACACGGGCATCGGATCATGATCAAGGCAGTCAAAGGCACTCGCGATATCCTTCCCCCGTCCAGCGCGGTCTGGAACCGGGCGGAAGCGGTTGCGCGCGACGTGTTTCGTGTTTACAACTACCAGGAGATCCGCACGCCGATCCTCGAAGAAACGGCGCTGTTCGCGCGTGGAGTGGGTGAAGAGACCGACATCGTCAGCAAGGAGATGTACACGTTCGACGACCGCGACGGCAGCTCGCTCACTCTGCGTCCGGAAGCCACGGCGTCGGTGATGCGCGCTTACATCGAGCACCGGTTGGATCAGAAGCCTGGACTGCAGAAGCTCTATTACATCGGCCCGATGTTCCGGCGCGAACGCCCGCAGAGGGGCCGGTATCGCCAGTTCTACCAGATTGGTGCGGAGGCCGTCGGATCGGAATCGCCCATGGTGGATGCCGAGGTGATCGAGATGGTGATCGATCTGCTGAGGCGGGCGGGGCTCGATGGATTTACGTTACTGATCAACTCAGTTGGCGATCAGAATTGCCGGCCGCAGTATGTCGCGCTGCTGAAGGAGAAGCTTCGCGAAGTGGCGTCGAAGTTGTGCGACGATTGCCAGCGGCGTGCAGAGACCAATCCGCTGCGAGTGCTGGATTGCAAAGTGCCCGAAGATCAAGAGATCATCAACGCACTTCCGTCGATCCAGGATCACTTGTGCGAACCGTGCCGCGGGCACTTCAGCGCCGTGAGATCGCACTTGGACGATCGAGGAATCGCGTACGAGATCCGGCCTCGCATGGTGCGCGGCCTGGACTATTACATGCGGACGACGTTTGAGATCGTGCATGGGTCGCTGGGAGCGCAGAATTCGGTACTGGGCGGCGGGCGATATGACGGGCTCGCCGAATCGCTTGGGTCGCGCGTACCGGCGCCGGGCATCGGGTTTTCGATCGGTGAGGATCGTTTGGTGATGATGCTGGAGCAGGCAGCTTTGAACGAAGGCGCGGCGCTGAAGGAAGATCCGCTCGTGATGGTGACGTTCACCGCGGGCGAGGTCACGCGCCGAGCCGCCGGGAATGCCGCCGCCGAATTGCGGGCGCAAGGAATCCGCGTGGAAGTGGCTGAGGGAAAATTGAAGAAGGTTTTTGAGGTCGCGAACAAGTTGAACGCGCGCGCGGCCTTGATCTGCGGCGAGAATGAAACCGCCGCGGGCGAGATTTCAATGAAGGACATGGAGAGTCAGGTGCAAGTGCAAATTCGTCGTGAACTGCTGGTGGAGAAGGTGAAAGAATGCCTGAGCAAGTATCTCTAGATTTCTTGGGCGAGCTGCGCCGCACGCATACCTGCGGCCAGTTGCGGGCCGTGGACGTCGGGAAAACCGCTCTGCTGATGGGTTGGGTACATCGGCGCCGCGATCTGGGCGGTGTGTTCTTCGTTCACCTGCGCGATCGCGATGGCGTAACGCAAATCGTGTTTCACTTGGACGCGGGCGCGGAGCTGCACACCAAGGCCGAGATGCTCGGCTCCGAATATGTAATTGCGGTCGAGGGCACGGTCGCGAAACGTACGGCGGAAACCGTGAATCCGGCGTTGGACACGGGCGAAGTGGAGTTGGTCGCTACCAAGATTTGGATCTTGAATGAGTCGCGAACGCCGCCGTTCCCGATGGAAGAAACAGTGGACGTAAAAGAAGACGCGCGTCTTAAGTACCGCTACGTCGATCTGCGCCGTCCGCACATGCAACGCAACATCATGTTGCGCTCGAAGATTAGCTTCGCCGTGCGCGAGTTCTTGTATAGCCAGGGCTTTCTCGAAATCGAAACGCCGTTCATGACGCGATCGACGCCCGAAGGCGCGCGCGATTATCTGGTTCCCAGCCGCGTGCAACCCGGATCGTTTTACGCGCTGCCGCAATCACCGCAGATTTTCAAACAGCTTCTGATGGTCAGCGGGTACGAGAAATATTTTCAAATCGTGCGCTGCTTCCGCGATGAAGATCTGCGCGCGGACCGGCAGCCGGAGTTCACACAAATCGATCTCGAGATGTCGTTCCCGCAGCAGGAGCGTGTCTACGAAGTAGTGGAACCGATGCTGCAGCGCGTGTTCGAAGTGGCGGGATTTCAGGTGGCGAAACAGTTCCCACGGCTGACGTATGCGCAAGCTATGCGGTCGTATGGCAGCGATAAGCCGGACATGCGCCTGCCACCGTTCCATGTACTCGACGGAGAATCGTGGCAACTCGGTTTGACGTTTCCGCCGATCGCGATCCATATTCCGAAGACCGGAGCGCTTAGCCGGAAGGAACGGGACGAGCTGAAGGAATACGGAACCGAGCGCGGGCTGCGTGTTTACGACGATCTGAAAAAGCTGGATGCGAAGCTGGTGGAACAAGCTCGCACCGCGTCGGGCGCCGCGGATGATGATCTGCTGATAATCGCCGGTTGGCCCGGACCGCCCCAAGGCCAACGTCCCGAAGAGACTTTCTATCAGGCTTGCGGGCAGCTCCGCCTTTTCGCCGGGCAAAAATACAACGACCGGCACAAGCTGCTGGACCCGATGAATTTCAAACCGCTTTGGGTGGTCGATTTTCCGATGTTTGAATGGGACGAGGAAGAGAAACGCTGGAACGCCGCGCATCATCCGTTCACTTCGGTGCACGACGAGGATCTCGACAAGCTGACCAGCGATCCTGCGCGGTGCCGTGCGAAATCGTATGACGTGGTGTTGAATGG
>DATHMO010000137.1:0-15335 GCA_035486995.1 Bryobacteraceae bacterium | reverse complement strand
TAAGATCGGGGGACATACCGCAACGCCTCGTCACCGAGCGTTTCGAGAATGGCCGTGCGCATCAGAAATCGCTCGTCGCTTTTGCTGGATAAAATCTCGCCGTCTTCCAGGCTTTTCAGCTTCATTACGAAACGCGCGATGTTGATGCCATCGCGAACGGTGTAACGCTCGTCGGCCGAATGCGCCTGCTGCAGAAACTCGGTTACATAATTGAGGATCTGCTCTTCGGCGAATGGCACGTTTTCCTTGAGAATCGAATACTCTTCGTGCCGCTCGGGGAAATCGATGGTGAGTTGAGGCTGCAGGCGCGAGTGGATGTACTCAGGCAGGTCGAAGGTGGACGCGTCGTCGTTCATAGTGGCCACCAGGCGGAACAACGGGTGCGCCTTGATCTTGATCCCGGTGACGATGGACTCCACGTAGCGGCGATTATCTAGCAGAGGCGCAAGCGATGCCCAGCTTTTCTCGCTCATGCGGTTGCCTTCGTCTAGAATCACCACGCCGCCGCGCAGCATGGCGGTGACTAAGGGCGAAGCCACGTAACGCAATCGCGATTGGCCTTCGATCACCGGCGTCACCAGCAAGTCCTCCGGCCGCGTGTCCACGGTGGCTTGCATGATGTACACCTCGCGATTGAGGCGCTTGGCAGCGGCGTAGGCCAGAGTCGTCTTCCCCACGCCCGGCTTGCCGAGCAGGCGCGGGTTCATCGGAACGTCTGCGGAATCCACCACCAGCCAGGCCGCTAACAACTGGCGCATCACTTCTTCCTGGCCAACCCAGGTGACAGTCAACTCGTCGGGATGCGCGAGATGAAGCGTTACGCCTTCGATCTCAACTAACATGCTGTTTATTTTACCTTGCTGGGCAAGGCCACCCGCCCGTGGAACGGAATGAGATCGTGGTTACGCCGCGGCGGCAGCGCTTACTCGTGCGGCACGCATGACCGACTTCGACGGCGTCACTGCGTCCTGATACGCCTCGACGAAGGCTTGCGCCATGGGATGGCAACCGGGCGACGGGTAGAGCTGCAAAAAAACGCGATGTGCGCCGTACGCCTGGAGGTCCTGGCAGACCGCCGCCGTCGTGGCCGCGCAACGCTGGATGCAACTGTCGCAATCCAGTCCCACGCTGGAGCAAAACTCTGGGCCGTTCTCAGTAAAGAGGTCCATTAGCATCTCCACCCTTCGTACTAGGTAAAGGGTATTATTAGGCTTCAGCTCCGTTTTTCCTATAGTACCCATGAGTGGTTGTCCTGACTCTTTTGAGGGTATTCAGGGGACACCCAAGTACTACCATTGGCAGAGCGACCTTCATTACCGCTAAAATCCTAGGCGAGTACCCGTCGCTTTGGACTATTCAAGAATCCTCGTGCGCGCCACCAACTGGGTGGGAGACGCGGTGATGTCGCTGCCCGCGTTGCGCGCGATTCGGGAGCGGTTTCCGGACGCTCGGATCGCAATCCTGGCCAAGCCGTCCGTCGCCGATCTCTATGCCCGTGAATCGTTTACCGATGAGATCATCCTGTACAACTTGAAGTCGAGCTGGGCCATGGGACGCGAGCTGCGGAGCCGGCAATTCGACTGCGCGATTCTGCTCCAGAACGCTTTCGAAGCCGCCTGGATCGCTTGGTTGGCGAAAATTCCTACCCGCATCGGCTACAAGCGCGACGGCCGGCAGCTGCTTTTGACCCGCGCCGTTGATACCCCCAGGCCTGGCGAGATTCCCCGCCACGAGCGCTTCTATTATCTGGAATTGCTGCGCCGGGCGGGTTTGATCGATGCCCTGCCCCAAAGTGATTCGATCCGTTTGCGGGCTGGAACGCCGCCCTTGGCAAAACGTGTGATCGGCGTGAGTCCGGGGGCGGCTTATGGGACTGCAAAACGCTGGCTGCCGGAGAGATTCGCGGAAGCGGCCAGGGCATTGGCCGAGGCTCGGGGCGCATCCATCGCGCTGTTCGGGACGAAGGGCGAACGCGGGTTGTGCGAAGAGATTGCCCTGCTGCTGAACGGGCACGAGGTGACGAATCACGCCGGGGAGACCACGCTCGCGCAGTTTATCGACCTAGCGGCGGGATGCGAGCTATTTCTGACCAATGATTCGGGATCGATGCATATCGCTTCCGCATTGGGGGTGCCGACGGTCGCGATTTTCGGCGCCACGGACGACACGACGACTGGCCCGACCGGTTTAAACGCTCGGGTGGTCCGGCATCCGGTGGATTGCAGCCCTTGTTTATTGCGCGAGTGTCCGATCGATCATCGCTGCATGACCGGGGTGAGCGCGGAGCGCGTGGTCAAGGAAGCGTTGAGTTTGCTGACCTAGGGCTGGGCGTAGTAACCGGTTCGCGTGCGCGCCGTCAATCCGGGCTTATCGAGCTTGATCTCGAGCGAATGATATTCGTTTGGACCATCGCCGGGAAGGCCATCAAAGGTGATCACATAAAACGCCGCCGAATCCGCGACGCAACTTGCGATCTCGCCCGCGACATCGTTACTCGAATAGAGCACCCGGCCGCCACTTTGGGTCGCAAGCACCTGCAGCCCCACGTTACCGATCTGCACCTGAGTGGCTTTCTTGATTCCTTTGATGAATTCCTCGTAATAGGTCGTTCGAAATCCGCCTGCGTCGGCCGTTCCCAGTGGATCGATGCTGTAAAGAGTGATACGGGCTTGGCGTAGCGCATCCGAGAGACCAACAATAGTGCTGAAAAGCCCCTGCTGATCCTTCGACGTCAACTGCTCTCGCGGCCCGGAAAGAAATGGCCACCCGGGACTTAGCCAGATCACGAGCTTTCGTCCGGGCTTGCTGGCTTCATACCCCGCGAGTTGCTCGACGGCGCGGAGCGACAACTGCACCCGGTCACTGGCGCCGTAGATGCCTTGCGATCTACGGATGGTGCGCAGTGCGGAGTCGTGCTCGTTTAGCTCGGCCATCAAGGCGTTTCCATCGCGAGAGGATATTTTTCCGGCGGTTACACCCGAATCAGCGAGGAAAACCAGCGAGGTGGGGCGATCAAGTTCGCCGCCATTTTGCTTCAGAAACTTCTCGATTTGCTGTCGCTCATAGGACACGTTCGTGAACGAAGTGTTGACTTCGTCGACCAGCAAAATTACCTCGACGGGCTCGGCCGGGCCCGTTACCGCGTCGAAGGAGACGATCTTTTGAGGCTGCTTGTTGTCTAGAAGCGTGAAGTCCGGTTGCGCCAGGCCGGGCACCGGTTTTCCGGACTTATCGGTTACCACAACGTCGAGAGTGATGCGGCGATTCTGAGCGGCGCCATTCTGCTGAGCGAATCCAACGCACAGCGAACAGCAGAAAAAAAGGACCCAACGGCGGGATCGAATCATGACGACTTCCGTAGATAAGACCGCTTCCAGTTTATATCATTTCGGAATTTCGATTCCCTTGAAAATTAAGAACTGAAAGGGGCGAGGTCTAAGCCCCTTCCAATCAGCGTTCCAGCTAATGCCCAGAATCGGGCTGCTCGGTTGCCGTGACCGCAGCGGCCGAAGGTAGCCCTCCGCGCAGCACGTCGTTCGCGAAGAAGAACTTCCCATCGCTCGGGACCATCATGATCTGGACCTTATCGGACAGCTTCTCGGCGATGATTTTCTGGATCAGCATCGGATTCTCCTTCAGCGCGACGCCCTCCAGGTGCATTTTGTCGGCATCGGCTTTGGCGAGCAACTGAACGCGGTCGAGATCGGCTTCGTTCATCAGCTTACGGCGCTCGAGTTCGGCCTTGCCGTCGATCACTTTCGCCTCAGCCTGCGCCTGCGCCTGCTGCACGGTGGCTTCCTTGCGAGCGGCGGCCTCCAGGCGAGTCTGCTGAATCTGCTTCTCCTTGAGCGGCAGCGTGTACTGCATCGCATCCGACTGCGCTTTGGCTTGCAGCACCGTAACCTGCGCCTGCCCCTCAGCCGCTTTGACGTCGCGAGCTTCCTGCGCTTCGGCTTCTAGCTCAGCTTCGCGCACTTCTTTCACCTTCACGTCGAGTTCAACGCCGAGCCGCTCGTTTTCCTGCTCTTTCAACAGCACGCCCTCCAGTCCTTTGGCATATTCCGCAGGCAGCTGAATGTCGCGCAGGATCACTTCCTTGACGATCACTGCATCGGGCGCAAGCTTTTGTGTGATAGCCGCGGCCGCAGTGGTCCGGATCTCGTCGCGCTTGCCTGCAAACAACTCACGCACCAGGTAGCGCGGCGTCAGATCGCGGAACGCGCTGGCGACGATCGGCGGCACCAATTCTTTTTCGACTGGCGGCGGCAGATTGGCATGGATATAAGCCAGGCGGTGCGGATCCAGGCGGAAGCGCACTGTCACGGCGAGGCCCACTTCGAGCCCTTCCTTGGTTTGCACGCGCAACGAGTCGCCGGTTTTGGAATCGGCCAGCATGGTGGTTTGAAACATTTGGTCGCGCATGTCGTAGGTCTGAACGGTTTGAACGAGCGGGACGACCAGGTGCAAACCAGGGTACAGCGTATCAGGAAGAGTCCCGGAAATCTGGCTGACGCGAACGCCGGCCATTCCGGCGGGAACCACGGCGATGCTCAAGCCCGCAAGCAACGGAATCAGGCTGAACAAAGCCAGGCGGCCCGGCAGCCGCCAATTCAACTGTGTGAGTGCGAGCCCGTTCTGGCGATATGCTTTCACCAAGTCGAGCACCGCCAATGCAACCGCTGCCGCAAGCGCGAGCGATCCAAGGGATTCGAGCAAATTCTTAAGGACGATCATCGTCTTCTCCTCTGGATCTCGCAGAGGCAGATTTCCTGCCATGCGTGAAAGCCCCGAAAACAGGGATTGTGACGAGAATCGCGTGTCAGTTTTGATTCGCGGCGTGTTCCGCGGTAGACAACGGCGCGGAGCCGGCCAGGCCTAATTCGGCGGCTCGTGCTTGCATGGCTGCGATGCAAAATTCGATGTGCTGATCGAGATCGATGTTCAACTCGGCGGCGCCATTGATCACGTCATCGCGATTCACGTTGCGCGCGAACGCTTTGTCCTTGAGTTTCTTGCGAACCGACTTCACGTCGACTTCGTGAATGCTCCGCCCCGGCTTCACGTAAGAGCAGGCGGTGAGGAAACCGGCCAGCTCGTCGCAGGCGAAAAGCGTTTTCTCAAGCAGCGATTCGCGCGGCACGCCACTGAAATCGGCATGCGATAGGATTGCCCGGCGAATCTCCGGATCCACGCCGCGCTCGGCCAAAATTGGTTCGCCCTTCATCGGATGATCAGGCAGCGTGGGATGGATCTCCCAGTCGAAATCATGCAGTAGCGCGGTGAGCGACCACTTGGCTTCGTTTTCGCCAAACTTCCGCGCGTAGGCCGCGACACAGGCTTCCACCGCCAGCGCGTGCCGCAGCAGGCCGTCCGTTTTGGTGAATTCGCAGAGCAGCTCCCAGCCTTGTTCGCGGGTCATGTTGTCATATTACCGGACTCGCGTGATATTATTGAAAACGTCTAGTGGGATTGGGCCTGTGGCGCAGTTGGGAGCGCGCTTCCATGGCATGGAAGAGGTCGTGAGTTCGAATCTCACCAGGTCCACCAAAAGGTTTCTGTCCGGCCCGGAGACATGGGTAACAGAGTGTACCTAAGACATAGGTAACACTTTTGGCCCGAAGGGGTTGTTGAGGGGCTGCAGAGTTTTTTCCTCCAGATCGATATAGCCAAGATCGTAATCCATGAAGCTGACGAGCCAGATGCCGTCGTCGACTTCTTTAATACCGACGGCCTGACCGGCCAGAAAAGATCGAGGCTGTATTTCCCTCGATTCCGCATACAGCGGAAGCGCATTCCGGTTGCCGGGCGCGCCTACTTCGGGACCTGATTCGCAGTAAGCTCGCTGATGATATGGCTCAGGTAATTGAAGGAAAGACTTCCCGCCGAGCCGTGGCAGTCAAAACAGTTGAAGCCGGCCTGTCCATTCTGCGCAAAGTTGATCGAAGGACCCTGATCATAGGTTTCCATGGTGGTGTTGAAGAGCTGGCTGGTGCCCACCACATTGCGCGGGACATTGTCGGGGCCCGGTCCATAAAAGTTGGTTGGTGTCCCGTACTCATACCCCTGTGCGGCGCCTCCCTGTGTCCACGTCGCGCCGATCAGCATGTAATTGTTTCGAACATCCGCACCGGCGCCGGCGGCTGTCATCGCACTCAGCACGCTGCTGTTGACTGAGATGACTTCACTGTTCGACTCTGCGGCGGAGGTTACGTTCGGATTCGGTGTCGTATCCGCAGCCGCGCCCCACGGCTTCATGCGGATCGTGTTGCTCGCACCGATGGTGAAATTCCCCTGCGGCGGCGCAACCAGGGGACACGGCAACGGGGCTGAAGTGAGCGCGTAGATGTTCCCGTTGCCCGGACACAGTACCATGCGCAGTAAATTGAAGGAACCGCCGGCATTGGAACTGTTGATGGAGGAACCGCCGGCATTGGTGGCGGAGAGAAGCCAGCTACCGCCCGAGTTCGCCGGTTGCTGCACCGAAGTCTGCGCGCCCGTCGCGTCCTGCGCAATATAGTTGTAGTTAGCGTTAGGCGCGTTACCCACGTGCTCGAAGGTGGCAAAGATCATCTCCGGGTGTCCGAAGGCACTGCCGACGACGTGCATGCCCACCAGCGCCAGCGTCACCTGTTTCTGTTGTCCGGTAGCCGTCCATTCCGTTTGCGCGGAATTCGGCGTGTAAATCGGGATCATCCCCTGCGTTGTGATGTATTGAGCAGCCATGCCGGCCGGAAGGGTGGATGCGTCGATCCAGGCCGTCTTCAGTTCCATGGTTAAAGCATTGGCGTCGGGGAAATTGACTCCGGAGCCTGCAAACTTCTGGATGGCCATGAGATCGGACTGGCTTACCGGAAACTGAGTCGTGTCAAAGGCGCCGTTGTTGAGGCCGGCCGCGAAATATGCGAAGACGTCGTTCACGAGGATGGCGTAGTAAACCAGGCCAGAACTTCCGGCATTGACGGCGGCCCCTCCGGGTATCAAAACGCCGCCCCCCTGCGGAGCGCCCGCGCCGCCCGAAGCCTGCCCAGTCTCGGTCTCAAGCACGCTGCCGGTCTGAATGTCGATCACCCCGCTGGCGCCGAAGCCGTTACAGGCCAGGCTGACCGAACTGATCCCGCAGAGGTCGCGGATTGCCAACGCCAGATGCGTGTGCCCGCCGCCGCGCCGCGGCAATGCGGGCGTGAGAGGCAGCAGTATCCGCTTGCCATTGACGTCGTACAGGGTTGCGTGTGCTTTCCGGTCAACGGCGAGACGCGCGACTTCAGCCGTTTTTCCCCGGGCATCGTTCACCAGCAGCCTACGCTTCGCGCTCAGGCGCAGCGGCAGGATCTCCACCGCCGGTCCACCCTTGACGAAGACCAGAGGCAGGCCGTGGGGACCCGGCTTGGTGGTCCGTGGAGCGACGGCCCGGACCAGGGTCTTCAGCACCGGATGCGGAACCAGAGTCCGGGTACATACATAATTGCCGTTGACGTCAATGGTACAGTTCGCCGGCGGCGAGACGTCGAAGAAAGCGGTGGAATCGAGTATCCGCGCGCCGCTCGGGGATCCATAGCCGGAGTTGGGCGGAACAGGTGAAGTGAGCCAGAAGAACATCTGCTCCGCCCACTGATAGAATGCGCAATTGCTGTTTTTCGGGTGGGAGAATTGGATGCTGTTGGCGGGCATTACAAAACCGTTCACGGCGGGCGCGCCGGATTGAAACCAAAGGCTGAAGGCTGCCGCCGACACCGCGCAACGCGGGATGGAGTTGGTGGGAATAGGTTGCGCGCGCGCCGTCGGCGTCGTGCCGCAGATGAAGACGATCAGCGCGAGCGCCGCCGGCGCCCGCCGGCCCGCTGCGCGCGAACGTAGAGAAATTCCGTCACACATATACTGCCTCCTGGTGCGCGGATTCTCCAGAGAGAAGCACGCGCCCGATCGTATCCGACTCAGCACCACAGGATAAAATGCGACGCTGTCCGTCGATTTGGTGTATTGTAGCTCGGATTAGCTGGTACGGCTCCGGGCGGATCGTCGCTAGCCTTGAAGTCCGCCACTCGGGCATTGCATCGACCCGCTTTCGTCAAATGGATCAACACCGATCCTGAACTCAGGGCTCACGCGTTGGAACGAAGCCCCTGCACATTGTCGTTTGCGGCTTAGTTCAACGTCCCGTTAATGCTCCTATCAGGCTCCTTCTTTCAACCGACGTTCTCGGAGCAATCCGCGATTCCAGCGAAAGCCCGATCCGCGTGGCCGTTTTCCGTCAAGGTGGACCGACACCAACCAGATGTGTGAACGCTAGCCGACTGCCTGGCTATTTGCCACGATATAGATCAAGCAGCGCCACTAGGCCCTGATCAAAGCGGCTCTTGTGCGCTTCGATCCGGCCGCTACCGAACACTTCCGCGAGCCGAGGGAAAGCGCCAGTAGCCAGTTGGGAGGCAGCGAACCTCATGTCGATTGTCGCATCGGTGGCTGCTTCGCGCAGCGCGTGACCGAAAACGAAATCATCCACCGTCGCGAGCAGCGTGATTTTCTGTTTCGCCGTCATTGATGTTTCAGCGAGCACTTCAAGACACTGCTCTGTATGGCGCATCGCATTAATTCCAGGGGGAGCGGACAACATCGCGACAAGGGCCCAGGGGTGCCGGATGAACACCGCGTGCGTTCGTTTGGCGATCTCCGTCATCGCACGCCGCCAGTCTTTTGGAAGGGACGGGAGAAGAGCTTCACCCATAAGCGCATCGTCCATCACCTCGATCAGATCGTCCTTGGTCTTCACGTAATAATAAAGGCTCATCGTTCCGACTTGGAGCTCTTTCGCTACGCGGCGCATGGACACTGTCGCAAAACCCTCCTTGTCGGCAATGGCGAGCGCGGTGGCGGCGATCTTTTCGCGGGTCAACCTTGGCTTTGGACTTGACATTCGTACACTGTACCATTACTCTGATTTCGTACGATGTACGAGACAACGGCGTTGATTGTCGGAGCCGGGCCAACTGGGTTGACGCTCGCGATCGATCTTGCGCGGCGTGGGATCTCGTTTCGCTTAATCGAGGCCGCCAGTACTCCCTTCGAGGGATCGCGTGCCAAGGGCATCCAGCCGCGGACGCTTGAGATCTTCGATGACCTTGAGGTAATCAGTGCATTTCTCGCCGCTGGCGCGCCTTATCCGAAGTTTCGGACCCATCTCGGCCCGTTCTCGCTGCGCGCGAGTGGGCTTGCTTCAGGCAAGCAGCCGACCGAGAGCGTACCTTATCCAGACCTTTGGATGGTGCCGCAAGCACGAACCGAAGCGATTATGCGCGAGCGTCTACGCACCCTTGGTGGCGACGTCGAGTTCGGCAAGGTGCTCATGACGTTCACGCAGAATGAGCACGGAGTGGAGGCCACACTCGAAACTGGTGAAATAGTGCGGACAAGCTTTTTGGTAGGGTGCGACGGCGGCCACAGCACGGTGCGAAGAGGGCTCGGTCTGCGGTTGGAGGGTGACGCGATCGCTGGAAAAGAAAGCTCCTGGGTCGTGGCGGACGTCGAAATCGAAGGACTCGACCGCCGCGACTGGCATTGCTGGCCCTTCGCCCCTGGGGGGCTGATGGCGTTGTGCCCGCTGCCCAACACCTCATTGTTCCAATTCACTTCGAAAGCGAAGACCGCAGCGGCGGGCATCGAGAGCGTGGTGCACAAAGTCACGGGCCATCGCGTCGAGCGCGTCGCGTGGTGCTCAACCTACCAACCGACTGTGCGTATGGTGGATCGGTACCGCGTCGGGCGTGTGTTGTTAGCAGGGGATGCGGCGCACGTGCACCCGCCGGCCGGAGGGCAAGGACTCAACACTGGCGTGCAGGATGCCTACAACCTGGGCTGGAAACTCGCACACGTGGCCCGCGGCGGACCGGATTCGCTGCTCGATACATACCAAGCCGAACGCCTCCCGATTGCCGCGGCGGTGCTCGGTTTGACCAAACGCTTGCACCAAACTCGTTCAATCAAGCGCGGAGATGCAACGAACCAGCTCGCCTTGCATTACCGGAAAAGCCCCCTGTCCTCAGGCGTAACTTTCGGAAGCCTGCATCCTGGCGACCGGATGCCCGATGCACGGCTCAATGATGGCAGCACGCTTTTCGATCGTTTGCGTGGCAGTCACGCGTCGGAGTTCGTCACACCGGAGGGACCTCGGATTTTAATTCGGCCGGACGGCTATATCGCGCATATAGGCTTCACCCATTTCGCGGAGTACGCGGGCGAACCAACTCGCCCAGTTTTAGGGCACAATTTCTCGCGGTCGTAACTGTGTTTCGCTCGAACAGATCGATTGCTAATCACGCCACACCGTCTGCAAATCCAGGTTGACAAGTTGTCGGCTACGCTGATGTTAGACGGAAGCGCCCCGCTGCCAGATTCATCCTGAGAAGTCCGTCAATGAAGCTTCCGATAATTGCTGACAAGATCTCCAAGCTTCATGAAAGCGGCATATTCAGAAGGCTTGCGAAAATATCCGTTCACGCCCAACTCTGTCATTTGCTCGCGGTCCCGAGCGGAGTCCGAGGTTGAAACGGCGATTACGAGCGCGTTCGCGCATCGGCGGCTCCGACGCATGTGCTTCAAAACCTCGCTGCCCTGCTTCTTTGGAAGTTTGATGTCGAGAATGACCAGAGTGGGGCAGGGCGCCGAGACGTCGCCATCCGCCTCATCGAAGTACCGCACGGCCTGCTCCCAGTCCCTGACGAAGTGGAGGGCTATAGGAAGCTTTTTCGCCTTGATCGCGCCAGGATCAGGAACACGTCGCTTCGTTATCTTCCACGACGAGTACATGGCCCCAAACGCGGGCCGCCGGTTCTCCAAGCGGGGAGCTTGAAGCGGAAGATTGATCCGCACCCGGGTTCGGATTCGACCCAGATCCGCCCGTGATACCGATCCACAATTCGTTGACAGATGGCCAATCCGATGCCGGTCCCTGAATATTCATCGCTGGTGTGAAGACGCGTGAACAGCCCAAAGATATCTTCCTTATATTCAGGATCTATGCCGATGCCGTTGTCGTTCACGGCGAATAGCCAATAACCGTCCTGCCGCTCGACCCCAACATACACGAGAGGCTGCCGATCGGGGCTGCGATATTTTATAGCGTTGCCGACCAGATTTTGGAATGCCTGCTGCAAATGCATCCCATGCACCGGAAGCGAGGGCAACGGATCAGCACTGATTTTTGCCCCGTATTCCGAAATAGCGCCGGCCAGGTTAGCGAGGGCATCCTTCAACGCTTCGTTCGCATCGGCGGTTTCGCTGGGAGCGTCGAATTTTGCCACTTGCGTGTAGGCCAGGAGGTCGCGTACCAGCAGTTCCATGCGCGTTGCCCCGCTGCGCACGAAGGCGATGAATTTCCGCGCCTCCTCGTCGATTGTATCGGCATGGCGCGTTGCCAGGAGTTCGCTATAAATCTTGACGCTGCGCAAGGGCTCCTGGAGATCGTGGGTGGCGGAGAAAGCGAACTGCTCAAGATCTTGATTGGCGCGCCGTACCGCAGACCCGGCCAGCAGGAACTTTCTCGGTGTGCATTTCCACAGCGTAGTCTTTTTTTCGGGCTGAGGAACCAGATTGAAAAAGCGAAAGAACTGTATTGGAAGTGCAGATGCGTCGATCGTAGAGGTTGGGCGAGGCTGAATATCTTCCAATAATGCTCCTAACGGGCTGGTTCTGACCGCGTTTGAGGTTCCCGATCCGCTAAATCGCCTGTAAACATAGGCCTTCGCCCGGTAATTGAGCCCGATCAGTGCAGGATCCGGACCACCCTTTTACCTTCACTAAAGCTGAATCGGTATGACGCCTAGCCTACACTCTGCCACCCCTGTTAATGAACCCATAAGTTTCCGTCGATTCTAATTTAGTCCACGCAATTTATAAGACGAGCATGATAGAAATACCTGCAGCGTTCCCAGGGCGGCGTCTGTTTCCGAGCCGTCCTTGCGAGAAGGAATCTGCTTGCCCCGTTGCACTTGGCCGTGTTTGGGTCGCGCTGGCTAGCTGCACCGGGCAAACCAACGGAGCGCCGGATGCCTGACCATCCTATAGCAGTATTGGCCACATCTTACGATCACGGTTTGGTCGGATTATCCGTTTTAATCGCGGTCCTGGCTTCCTACGCCGCGCTTGATCTAGCAGGGCGAGTGACCGCTGCCCGAGGACGTGCTCGATTCCATTGGCTGATCGGTGGGTCCGTCACCATGGGACTTGGAATTTGGGCCATGCACTACGTTGGCATGCTTGCCCTAAAGCTCCCCGTTCCGGTTTTCTACGATTGGCCGACGGTGCTGGCTTCACTTCTGGCGGCTATGCTCGCATCGTGGGTCGCCTTGTTCGTAGTAAGCCGTAAGAAGATGGGTGCTTTTCGCACCGTTCTCGGCGGCTCGCTGATGGGAGTTGGCATTGCCGGAATGCACTATATCGGGATGGAAGCCATGCGCTTGGCGGCTATGTGCAGTTACTCCCCCGGTCTGGTAATCTTATCGGTCATCTTCGCAGTCGTGATTTCGATGGTAGCTCTATGGCTGGCTTTTCGTTTGAGAGACCAAGCTACGACCACCGATTGGCGCAAACTTTCGAGTGCCTTGCTGATGGGGTCCGCGATCCCGGTCATGCATTACACCGGCATGGCCGCAGTCACGTTCTTGCCCATGAGATCAACCGGAAGCTTGATCCACTCCGTGGAGGTTTCCTCGCTCAGTACGCTCGTGATCAGCAGCGCCACGATCATCATACTCGGCCTCACCATCCTCACATCATTGATTGATCGCCGATTCTCCGCGAACGCGACGGAAAGGCAACATTTGATGGACGGCGCCACAGCGGCGCGGGAGGCACTGGCGCAAACCGAGGAACGCTTGAGCCTGACCCTGCATTCCACGGGAATCGGCGTTTGGACTTGGAACGTCACGGCCAACAGTGTCGAAGCCGATGAGAATTGTTCGGTCCTGTTCGGTCTTCCGATCGGTGAGTTCCCGAAGACGATCGAGGGGTTTTCGGAGATGCTTCACCCAGACGATCACGCGCGGGTTCAACAAGAAATAGGCGCGTCGATCGAACGCGGTGCCGAATATAACACGGAGTTTCGCGTCGTGCGGTCCGACAGTTCGATCCGATTCATAGCTGCCCGCGGAAAAGTTTATTACGGGTCTGGGGGACAACCTGACCATATCACCGGCGTCACTTGGGACGTAACCGAACGCCGGCAAGCCGAAGAGAACCTGCGTGCGACCGCCAAAAGGCTAGTCGCGGAAGGGAAGTTCCGAGAGTTATTGGAAGCAGCGCCAGATGCTGTGGTGGTCGTGAATCCAGACGGGAAGATCGTCCTGGTCAACGCGCAAGTCGAGAAGCTGTTTGGGTACCGGCGAAAAGAGTTAGTGGGACAGACCATTGAAACCCTGCTGCCAAAGAGCTTCCGGGCCAAACATCCGGCGCACCGTAACAAGTTTTTCGCCGATCCGGGAGTGCGGCCCATGGGGGTTGGCTTGGAACTGCACGCGCTGCGTAAGGATGGTACAGAATTCCCGGTCGAGATCAGCCTCAGCCCGCTCGAAACCGAAGAGGGACCGCTCGTTTCCAGCACTATCCGAGACATCACTGAACGAAAGCGGGTGGAGCGCAGCCGGGAGCAGCTTGCCTCTATCGTTGATTACTCCGATGACGCCATCATCGGCAAATCGCTAGAAGGAATCATCGTCAATTGGAACAAGGGAGCAGAGCGCCTCTACGGGTACTCTGCCGAGGAGGCTATTGGCAAACCGATCTCCATCCTCCTGCCATCCGACCGGCCGGACGAGATATTCGAAATAATATCGAAGCTCCGGCAGGGAGAGATAGTCAATGAGGAAACTGTCCGGCGGCGCAAGGACGGCACGCTGATTGACGTCGCACTGACCGTTTCTCCTATTAAGAATATCCGCGGGCAAGTGACGGCTGCTTCATCGATCGCGCGGGACATCAGCGAGCGGAAAAGAGCCGAAGCCAAGTTCCGTGGACTACTCGAAGCGGCGCCGGACGCTGTCGTGGTGGCAAATCGAGAAGGGAAGATCGTGCTCGTGAATACGCAGGTCGAGAGGTTGTTTGGATACTCGCGAGCAGAGCTGTTAGGGCAAGCTGTTGAGATCTTGGTGCCGAAACGGTTCAGGGACAAACATCCAGAGCACCGCACCGGCTTTTCCGCCGATCCCCGGGTGCGATCCATGGGCGCCGGCGTGGAACTATTTGCATTACGAAAGGACGGAACTGAGTTTCCCGTCGAGATCAGTCTCAGCCCGCTGGAGACGGAAGAGGGCGTGCTGGTTTCCAGCGCAATTCGCGATATCACCGAGCGCCGGGCAGTGGAGAACGAACTGCGTCGCAGCCGGGCCGTATTGCAAGGCCTCTTCGAGTCGTTGCCGGCCCTCTTTCTGATTCTTGCGCCCGACCTGGAAATCATCTTTGCGAGCGACGCCTACCTGAGAGCTACGATGACCAAGCGGGAGGACATTCTCGGCCGGGGTCTATTCGAAGTCTTCCCTGATAACCCCGAGGAACCAAGTGTCAAGGGAACATCCAACCTCCGTGCCTCGCTGGATCGCGCGTGCCATTCCGGCGCCGCGGACACAATGGCGATCCAAAAATACGACATCCGTCGGCCCGACGGCACCTTCGAGGAGCGTTATTGGAGTCCGATCAACTCACCGGTGCTAGGACCCGACGGGCGGGTCGAGTATCTGATACATCGCGTCGAGGATGTGACCGAGTTCGTGCGCCAAAAACAGCAGCCCGTCAGCGGGGTGGGAATGCGCAATCGCGTTGAGCAGATGGAGGCCGAGATTTTCCGAAACTCGCAAGAATTGCAGGCCGCCAACCAACAGCTCCACGATGCCAATGAGCAGCTACTCGAAGCCAAAGCGGACGCCGACGCGGCCAACCGGGCGAAGAGCACGTTTTTGTCGACCATGTCTCACGAAATCCGTACGCCGATGAACGCGATTCTTGGCTATGCCCAGTTAATGTTGCGCGATCCGAACCTGGGAGCGGACGCGAAAGCGAACCTGGCGATCATAGGCCGAAGCGGCGAGCATCTGCTAGGTCTGATCAACGATGTTCTGGACATGTCCAAGATCGAGGCTGGACGTATCGAACTGAATCCGGCGACCTTCAATCTCCCCAGGCTGCTGGAAGACCTGGGCTCCATGTTCCGACTGCGGGCCGAGGCCAAGGCGCTGCGATTCGAAATGCTAGTGGACGGAGAGTCTGTGCCGTACGTCGTGGGGGACGAGGGTAAGATTCGCCAGGCGTTGATCAACCTTCTGGGAAACGCCATCAAGTTTACGAGACACGGC
>DATHMO010000136.1:0-2717 GCA_035486995.1 Bryobacteraceae bacterium | reverse complement strand
GCACTTTCACGGCGGAGCAGTTGCAAAAGATGCCCATCAAACCGCCAGCCGAACGCCGCCTGATCGGAAGGGAAGTGGTGGCGCTCGATGTTCCGTCGAAAGTCAACGGCACAGGGCGCTACGGTCTTGACGCGGCGGTCGGCGGCATGATCTACGCGCGTCCAATAATCCCCCCGACGCGCTATGGCTCCAAGGTCATCTCAATCGACGACTCGGCCGCGAAACGTCTTCCCGGCTATATCCGAAGCGTCGTCCTGGACGATCCGACAGCTACCGTTCCAGGTTGGGTTGTGGCCTACGCTGCCAGCTTTTCAGTCGCCAATCGCGCGGCCGATCTCGTCAAGGTGAAATGGCAGCCGGGTGAAACGGCAAATGTTTCTGAGCAGGACATCCAGCAGCGCGCAGCCGAATTGATCGCAGATCCAAAAGGCGGGTCCCTGTTTGTCGAAAATCCGGGTGTGGACGCAGTGCTTGCGTCGGCAAAGAGGAAGATCGAGCGGACGTACACTACATCCACTTTGATGCACTTCGCCCTCGAGCCGATCAACGCCCTGGCCTTTGAAAAGGACGGTATTGTGGAGATTCATACCGGGAATCAGTGGCAGTCGTCGATCCTGCCGGTGCTCGCGAAAGCTTTGCGGCGGAGTCAAGACAAGATCGTGCTGCGCAGCTATCTGCTGGGTGGGGCATTCGGCCGCCGCCTGGATGGCGATTATGCCGTCGGAGCCGCGCTTGCGAGTCTTGCAATAGGAGGCAAGCCGGTGAAGATGGTCTGCACGCGGGCTGACGACATGCGCTTCGACTGTCCGCGATCCGCGTCACGCCAAGTCCTGCGTTTGGCCTGGGGCGATGGGAACCGGGTCGCAGCTATGGATCACCACGCGGTGGCTGGTTGGCCCACGACTACGATCGCTCCATATTTCCTCGGTAAAGACGCCAAGGGCAGTCCGTACGATCCATTCGCCATCTCGGGAGCCGACCACTGGTACAACGTTGGCGCACATCGCGTGCGGGCGATTCGCAATGACCTGGCGGACCGGACATTCCGATCGGGGTATCTGAGGTCTGTGAGCGCTGGTTGGACCAGTTGGGCCGTCGAGAGCTTTATCGACGAGGCCGCCCACGAGGCCGGTGTCGATCCGGTAGAGTTCCGGCTAAGCTTGCTCGACGGCGCCGGAGGTAACGCCGGATCGGCGCCGAACGCCGTAGGCGGCGCGCACCGGCAGGCCGCGGTGCTCTCCCGCGCTGCTCAGAAGGCAGGTTGGGGGCGTGCCATGCCAAAGGATGTCGGCATCGGCATCGCGTCGACGTTCGGGCAGGAACGCAATATGCCGACATGGGTTGCCTGCGCCGCTCACGTGCGGGTTGACCGCACGAACGGCCACGTCGCAGTAGAGAAGCTGACCATTGTAATAGACGCGGGAACGATCATTCATCCGGATAGCGCCGCAGCTCAGGTGGAGGGGGCGGCTTTGTGGGGTCTTTCGACAGCGCTCTATGAGGGAACCGAGTTCATCAGAGGGCAACCGAAGGATACGAATCTGGATAGCTACAGGGTGCTCCGTATGGGAGAAATGCCGGAACTTGACATCGAGTTTATTCCCAGTACGGAAACGCCGGTCGGACTGGGCGAGCCGGCGACTACTGCTGTTGCGCCTGCGATTGGAAATGCCATCTTCGCTGCCACAGGCGCGCGTGTCTATCATCTGCCAATCCGTCCGGAAGCGGTACTGGCGGCGCTCAGGCGTGGAAGGTGAGCCATCCGAGCGACTTCTCGGTGCCGGGTGCGACGTGACTAGAACTCAGGACTTCTGGCGGACAGACGGAAGCAATCGCTTTGGACGTTAGCTCTATCAATTAGCTCGAAAGAAAAAAGGAGATCAAATGCCAACGTATGTCTGTTCTGTCCCTCCGGGACATTGAGTGATCTGCAGAAACAGGAGATTGCAACTGCGATTATCGGCATAGCGAGGCGACCGGCGCGCCACCTTTCTTCGTGCAGGTTGTCGTTGAGGAGCAAGGGACATCGAAGCGATTCCTTGGCGGTACCGCTACCGATAATCACATTTGGATACGTGGCGATATACGAGCGGGACGTAACGAAAAGCGGCGTGGGCAAATCATGTTGAGCATCATGAATGACGTGAGTCGCATCACTGGAAATCCCATCGACGATATCTGGGTTTATCTCTGCAATCTGGCGCGCCTGCGCTTTCAAATCATTACTTGCTTATGCTTGGCGACAATCCCATTACAGGTTCTCGCCGGCCAGCCCGTGGAACTTACAGCCGTCGTTGTCGACACGACCGGCCAATGATCAGAACATGGTGGATCACCAAGAGCACGACGGCGGTCTACTGCTCCTAGTTCTATTGTCTTGCGTGGCGGGGGCGGCCACGGGTCTTGTGGTCGCCATGTTCCGCATTGCGCTTCAGCATGCCGATCACTGGCGCGACGCCTGGATCGCGCGCGCGTATGTTCATGGGCTGGCTGGCTCTTTGCTCACTGTAGCCGCCATCGCGGCTCTAACGGGGTTGGCCGCGCGGCTGGTGGAGCGCTTCTCACCATATGCGGCTGGAAGCGGTATACCCCGCGTGGAAGCGGTAGCGAAAGGGGAGTTGTCGCCTGCGCCCTTCAGTCTCCTGCCGGTGAAGTTCTTTGGTGGATGGCTGGCGATCGGGGGCGGTCTGGCCCTGGGCCGCGAAGGTCCAAGTGTA